>JAZQVX010000159.1:0-2595 GCA_045632045.1 Lawsonibacter sp. | reverse complement strand
ATGTCGGGGAAGTTCAGTCCCCGCTCCCACTTGCTGACGGCCTGCACCGATACATGGAGGGCCTGGGCAAGATCTTTCTGGGTGAGATTTTTTTCTTTCCGGGCTTCCGCGATCAAAGCTCCGGTTTTGATGGGCTGCATGGCGCCACCTCCTTTTGGGCACAGCATACAGGATTTCCGGGGAAAAAGCAATCAACCGGTGGTTGAATCCCTGCATATCGGTCGAAAGATACGAAAAAGGCCCCCTTGTGTAAAGGGGGCTGTCGGCGAAGCCGACTGGGGGATTGACCGGCAGTTCGACAACCCCTCCGACCTCGCTTCGCTCGGCCACCTCCCCTTACACAGGGGAGGCTTAAGGGGCGAAAGTGGGGGTCACTTTCCCACGCAGAACTTGGAGAAGATGCGGTCGGTGATGTCCTCCCGCACCGACTGGCCGGTGAGCTCGCCCACGCAGGACAGGGCCTGCTCCACATCGGTGAGCAGGGCGTCGGGGGTCACGCCCATGTCCAGCGCCTCCCGGGCGCGCACCACGCTGTCCAGGGCGCGGCGGGCGGCGTCCTCCTGCCGCTGGTTGGTGAGCAGTTCGCCGTAGCTGCCGCCCCCCAGATCCAGGGGAGCCAGCTCCTTGAGGGCCTTTTCCAGCTCATCCAGACCCTCCCCGGTCTTGGCGCTGATGGATACGCAGCGCAGGCGGTGGGGGCAGTCGGGGGACAGGAAGCCGATGGGGGCCTCGGCGCAGTTTAAGTCGCTCTTGTTCCACACCAGCAGGGTGTCGGCGATGTTCAGCGCCTGCTCCAGCAGGGCGGTGTCCTCGGGGCTGAGCCCCTGAGTGCCGTCACACACCATCATGATGAGGTCGGCACCCTCCATGGCGGCCCGGGAGCGCTCCACGCCCATCTGCTCAATGGGGTCGGCGGAGCTGCGCAGACCGGCGGTGTCGATGAAGCGGAAGGGCAGGGAGCCGATCTGGGCGGAAACATCAATGGTGTCCCGGGTGGTGCCGGGGATGTCGGTGACGATGGCCCGCTCGAAGCCGGCCAGGGCGTTGAGCAGGGAGGATTTGCCCGCGTTGGGCTTACCCACAATGGCGCAGGAGATGCCCTGAGTCAGCATCTGACCACGGCGGCAGGTGGCCAGCAGGGCGCGCAGAGCGGTTTCCTGGGCGGAGAGCTGCTCGGACAGCTCCTCCATGCGGAAGGGGTCGATGTCCTCGTCGGGGTAGTCCAGAACGGCGTGGAAGTGGGCCATGACATCAATGAGGGCGGAGTAGATGCCCCCCAGCTTCCGGGACAGGGCGCCGGAGAGCTGACCGGCGGCGTGTCGGGCGGATTCCCGGCTGCGGGCCTCCAGCAGATCGCCCACCGCCTCAGCCTGCGCCAGGTCCAGCTTGCCGTTGAGGAAGGCGCGGCGGGTGAACTCGCCGGCGGTGGCCTGTCGGGCGCCGGCCTTGAAGAGGGCTTCCAGTCCCAGCGAGAGAACCATGGGGGCGCCGTGGGTCTGGATCTCGGCGGTGTTCTCGCCGGTATAGCTGTTGGGGCCGGGGGTATAGACGCACACGCAGTAGTCGATGACGGCGCCCTCGCTGTCCAGCAGCTCGCCGTAGACCATGGAGCGGGGACGGCATTCGGTCAGGGGCTTGCCGTTGTAGGGGCGGAAACAGCGCGCGGCGATGTCGATGGACTCCGGGCCGGTGAGGCGGAGAATGCCGATGGCGGCGGGGCCGTATGCGGTGGACTGGGCGGCGATGGTATCGTACATGGAGGTACCTCCTTGTGGATGGATGTAGAGGGGAAAAGAAAATGGGGGGGATGCCCCCTGGGGCTTGCAAAAAACTGTATGGTCAATTTTGTCGTATTTTCCCACTTGACACAGAGCGTGGCGGGGAAATTCCTGTATATCCCCCCTGTGTTATCCACAATCGCGGTGTGGATAACCATGTGGAGAATGTGGACAAGCCTTGATATAAAAGGGTTTTTCAGGTTGGGCGGGGGTGTGGAAAACTCGGTGAAAAAAGTGCATAAACTCCGTCAACGGTTTTTGGGAAAATCGAAGGCTGTCAAAGGACAGGGAACGGCGTCGAAATCTGTGGTGCAGGGGATGCGTCAAAAGTGTCCCTGCATCATTTTATCACACCGATGTGGAAAAAGAAAGACCGTCCCGGAGGACGGTCGTAAAGTCAGCTCTTCTCCTGAAAGGATGCTTTGCAGCTGCGGCAGGTGACGGTGATCTTTCCCTTGCCCCGGGGGACCCGGAGGTACTGGGAGCAGTTGGGGCACTTGAAATAGCGGTGTGCCTTGTCCTTGCGCATGGTCTGCTGCAGGCGGAACCACTTGAGGAAGGGGTTGACCTTGCGCAGGAACCTGTTGTTCTCCTCCCGGCGCTTATAGGTGTTGCGGGAGAACATCCGGAACAGGGCATAGATGATGACCACCTCGGCCAGCAGGTTCAAAATGGCGAAGTCGAGGATGGTGGCCAGCAGGGACACAGCCACAGACAGGCCGAGCAGGAAAAAGCCGAACTGGTCGTTGCCGTATCGGCCGTACATAAATCGCTGGATCGCGTTGCGCATAAATAGCCTCCTTAACAAGGGAAGCGG
>JAZQVX010000158.1:0-6592 GCA_045632045.1 Lawsonibacter sp. | reverse complement strand
GATAATACGATCAAAAAGATGGCTGCATGGCAGCCGTCTTTTTTCATATTCGGAGCCCAGAGGGCATATCCATGAGAGAACAAACGATTTTGGGAGTGTGATCTCATGGGAAACTGCGCCGTAGACCGCAATCAGATCTGTCTGCACGGACGGGTGGGCGCCCGTGCCGTGTTTTCCCACGCCAACCACGGCGTGGAATTTTACCGTTTTCCGCTGGTGGTACGCCGCCTGTCCGGGGTGGAGGACCGCATCCACATTCTCGCCCCATCCACCCTGCTGGCCATCTGCCCGGGGTTGGAGCCGGAGCAGGAGGTGACCGTCACCGGAGAGGTGCGCACCTCCAACAACCGATCCGGGGAGGGCAGCCGCCTCATCATCAGCGTCTTTGCCCGGGTCATCCGCCGGGAGTCGGGGGAGGACGAGAACAAGCTGGAGCTCACCGGCACCCTCTGCAAGCCCCCCAGTCTCCGGGCCACTCCGCTGGGGCGCACCATCTGCGACATGATTCTGGCGGTGAACCGGCGCTACGGCCGCTCGGACTATCTGCCCTGCATCTCCTGGGGGAGTCTGGCCCACCGCTGCGCCGAAAAAACAACAGGCGACCGGATCGGTATATCCGGTCGCCTGCAGAGCAGAGCTTATCAGAAGCGGGTGCAGGAACAGACCCTCGAGCGCACGGCATTTGAGGTGTCGGTCATGTCCCTTGCGGGGGATGAGGCGGAAGAGCCTTACTTGGCCTTCATGGCCTCCTTGTAGAAGGCATCCAGCTCCTTCTTGGTGGAGAAGTTGACCAGCAGCATCTGGTTGCCCATGGCGCCGGACAGAGCATCGGGGACGCGCTGATCCATCTTGATGTTCTCGGCGTACTTCACGCGCAGCTCATCCATGGAAACGGCGTACTCCTTGGCGTCGCGGCGGCCGATGAAGCCGCAGTAGAAGTGCTCACCCACGGCCTTCTCGCTCTTGTCGAAGGCGATCATGTCAGCCCAGATCTTGTAGACATTGGTGCTGTTGGCGAAGTTGAACATGTCGGGGGAGTTGCCGCCGGCGGGACGCATGTTGACCTCCAGAGCCACGATGTCGCCCTTCTTGCCGATCTCCTGATCGGCGGTCAGACGGAAGAACTCGAAGTGGACGAAGCGGCTCTTGACGCCGAAGCTCTTGACGGTGGCGCGGCCGGCCTTCTTCACATCGGAGGGGACGGACTTCTGGATGTAGTAGATGCTGTCGCCGGAGTTGTTGACCACATCCATCAGGGACAGGGGGGTCACATTGCTGGCCTCGAAGATGGGCTTGCCGTTGGAGTCGATGATGGCGTCGTAGGAAGTGACCTCGGCGGTGATGAACTCCTCCATGATGTAGGAAACATTCTCCTCGCGCTGGTTCTCCAGGAAGAACTTCAGATCCTCGTCGGAGCTGAACTTATAGGTGGAGGAGGCGCCCACGCCGTTGTCGGGCTTGACGATGACAGGATAGCCCACGGACTTGATGAAGGCCTTGCAGCCCTTCTCGTTGTCCACGATGTGGTAACGGGCCACGGGGATGCCGACGGCCTCATAGTAAGTCTTCATCTTGGACTTGAACTTGATGGCGGGGATGTCGTCGTTCTGGAAGCCGGAGGTGATGTTGAACTCGGTGCGCAGCATGGCGTCGCGCTCCAGCCAGTACTCGTTGTTGGACTCCAGGAAGTCGATCTTGCCGTGCTTGAAGATGAAGAAGGCCACAGCGCGATAAACCTCGTCAAAATTCTCCAGGCTGCCGACCTTGTAGTACTCGTTCAGGCTCTCCTTCAGCTCGGGCATCAGCTCGTCGTAGGGCTGATCGCCGATACCCAGCACATTCAGGCCGTTGTTCTTCAGCTCACGGCAGAACTGCCAGTAGTTCTTGGGGAAGTTGGGGGAAATAAAGACAAAGTTCTTCATATGGGTGGATCCTTCTTTCGTATTTATTTTTGTTCTGTTTCTTGCATTTCCTTTTCTTTCCGTTTTTTTTGTTTTGATTTTTTGTTTTCTTGTTTTTTTATTTATCCTGCTTTTTTACAGGTTATATAACAGAGCATTGAAGAAGAAGGGCAGCTGTTTTTCCCAGCTTCCTTCACTGTGGTCACCGCCGGGGACGATGCGGGTCATGGCAGGGATGCCGCGGCGCATGAGATGGTCGGAGACGGAGGTGAAGGTCTGAAGCATACCGGGGTGGTTGCTCATCTCGCTGGTGCCGTAGTCCATATAGATGATGGTATCCTGGCGCATTCTGGGGTTGGAGGCCAGGCGCTTACACCCCTCGGGACTGACCCAGAGAGAGGGGGACAGGGCCGCGCACCGGGAGAACACATGGTTGTACCGGGACACGGCGTACAGACTCATCAGACCGCCCATAGAGCTGCCGCCGATGAAGGTGTACTTGCGGGAAGGGATGGTGGGAAAGCGGCGGTCGATCATGGGCTTGAAGACATGGGTCATCCAGTCCATCATCAGCCGACCTCTGCCGGGGATGGGGCCGCACTTGGGATCGTCGTAGTCGAAGGGGGAATACTCGGAGAGGCGACACTTGGCAGGGTCGCTCTCGTGGCTGCACTCCACAGCCGCTACGATCAGGGGGATGTCGTTGAATTCCAGATACTCCAACATACCCCAGGATTTGCCGAAGGACGCGTCCTCATCGGTGAAGAGGTTCTGACCGTCAAACATATACAGCACCGGCAGCCGGATGGAGGGATCCTCCAGACAGGCATCGGGGACATATACGAAGGCGGTTCGGGGCTCAGACCCGGACAGTTCCGGGATACAAACGCTCCATTTATACAGCATGGGAATTACCTCGCGCTAGGGAAAATTGCGTATTCTTACGAATACATTATAATTATAGCACAGGAAGAGGTCGATTGCAACGGCAGGACAGACCGGTTCGATTGTCAAAACACGGCTTTTACCTCGCATTTTTACCCAAAAACGGCAATTCCGACCGTGAGACGGGAACTGTGGGATAGATACTTTAACTTGACAAAGTGTTTGCGCTGTGCTATGATTTTCACAACGAAACTTTAATGCAGGAAACCACTAAAGCAAACGGAGGGCGACGACATGGGCAAGACAGTGGTCATTGCGGGTCTGGGACTGATGGGCGGCTCTATGGCCATGGCCTTCAAGGAGTATACCGACTGGACGGTCTGCGGCTGGAACCGCACCCCTTCTGTGGCGGAGAAAGCTCTGGCACAGGGGGCCATTGACGCCATCGCCGACTGGGACACCATCGCCCGGTGCGATCTGCTGATTCCTGTTCTCTATCCCGCGGCCACCGTGGACTTCCTGAAGAAGGTCATCCCCACCATGAAGCCCGGGGCACAGATCGTGGATCTGGTGGGTGTTAAAACCGCCGTCATCGACGAACTGGAGCCCCTCGCCCTCAAACACGGCATCCACTACACCGGCGGACATCCCATGGCGGGCAAGGAAGTGGCGGGCTTTGACAATGCCGAGGCCGCCCTCTACCGGGGTGCCAGCATGATCCTCGTCCCCACCCGATCCACCGCCGAGGGGGAGATCGAGGAACTCACAGCTCTCTTCCTCCAACTGGGGTTCGGTATGGTGAAGCTGTGCGACAAATACGAACACGACCGCATGATCGCCCACACCTCCCAGCTGTGCCATGTGGTGTCTAACTGCTATGTGAAAAGTCCCTCCTCCCCCAAACATAAGGGCTTCAGCGCCGGCAGTTACCGGGATATGATCCGGGTGGCGGGAGTCAATGAGGTGCTGTGGACAGACCTGTTCCTCACTAACCGGGATGCCCTGTTGGGGGAGCTGGATACCTTCATCGGGGATCTGCTGAAGGTGCGCAGGGCTTTGGCGGAGGAGGACGCAGACGAGATGCAAAACCTGCTCCGGGAGGGCCGCATCATCCGGGAAGCCATTGTAGAGTGATGATAAATGGTATATCCGTTGGGATATATTACGATATGGAATCAAAAAACAGGGTTTGCCTTTTGGCAAACCCTGTTTTGATCGTTATTCAGCTTTGACTCTGCCCAGAATGAGGGCGGCGACGGGGGCGATGGGTGCGGCGCCCTCCACCACCTTTTTGCGTGTCCAGTGACAGGAGGAGCGGCCGTCCGCAAGGATCTGCCACTTGCCCTCGGGGAGGACGATGTCGAAGCCCTTCTTCCCGGCGTTGAAGCACATGAGGATCTGGTCCCAGCGGGAATGTTCTCCGTTGTCCAGACAGATGCAGGGGCAGTTCTCCCGCTCGTCCACGCAGTAGAGGACCCGCTTGGGGGCCTGTTCGGACTTGTCCTTCAGGGCGGGCAGTTGGCGGCGCAAAGCGATGAGTCCCCGGTAATAGTCTACAAGACTCTTGGCCTCCCAGGCCCGCTGCCAGTCCAGCCGGTTGATGAGGGGAGAGGCATTATAGCTGTTCTTCATGCCGCCCTTGGTGCGGCCGAACTCCTCGCCGGCGTGGATGAAGGGCCGACCCTGAGAACACAGATAGATGGCGGCGGCCAGCTTGTTGGCACGCAGCACCTCGGGGGTCAGTTTGTCGTAGCGCCGCTTGGGATCGAGGGTGCAAACCAGCTTGTCCCACAGCGTCCAGTCGTCGTGGCAGGAGAGATAGGTGATGGTCTGAGAGGGAGCCTGGAACTGGCAGTGTTCTCCGGCCCATGCGGTGATGCAGGGGCGCAGTCTGCCGGCCTCCATGCCCGCGCCGTTGACGAAGCCTGCCGACTTCTCGTCCATCAGACTGCCCTTGACGGCATCCCGGGTGTTGTCGCAGAAGGCGCCGATGGCGGGATTCAGGGCCCGGAGGTGATCCTTGGTGCAGAGGCGCACACCCTCCCGGGGGTGACAGGTGCCGCCGGCCCATGCCTCGCCGTAGATGAGCTTCTCGCCTTTACCGTAGCGCTTGTCCAGCTCCCGCTGCACGGTGTTGAGCAGCTCCACATCCAGCATACCCATCAGATCGAAGCGGAAGCCGTCGATGTGATATTCCTCGGCCCAGTAGAGGACGGAATCGAGGATGTAGCGGGCGCACATGCTGCGCTCGCTGGCCAGCTCACTGCCGCAGCCGGAGCCGTTGGAGGCGGTGCCGTCGGGCTTCTGGCGATAGAAATACCAGGGGGCGGTGCGCCACAGGAAGGACTCCAGATGATAGGTGTGGTTATACACCACATCCATGACCACCCGGAAGCCGTTGGCGTGGAGGGACTGCACTGCCTGCTTGAACTCCTTCACGCGGACCTCGCCGTGGTAGGGGTCGGAGGAGTAGCTGCCCTCGGGGATGTTGTAGTTCAGGGGATCATAGCCCCAGTTGAACTGATTTTCGCTGTTTTTCTCGTCCACGGTGCAGTAGTCATACACCGGCATGAGCTGGATGTGGGTCACACCCAGCCGCTTGAGATAGTCCAGACCGGTGGGGTGTTCCCCCTCGCCGTTGAGGGTGGTGCCGGTGCGGCACAAAGCGGAAAATTTGCCCCGGTCGGCGGGATCGAAGCCGCCCGCGGGGTCGAAGGAGAAGTCCTTCACATGCAGCTCATAGATGATCTGCTCCCCACAGTCCCGGGGAGCTTTGTCCTCCTGCCACCCCTCGGGATTGGTGGCGGGCAGGTCGATGACCATGCTGCGCCAGCCGTTGACGCCGCAGGCCTTGGCGTAGGGGTCGGCGGTGGTGCGGCACACGCCGTCCACCGTCACCCGATATTCATAGTAGGTGCCGCTCAGGCGGTGTTCGGTGGCAAAAGACCACAGTCCCTTCTCGCCCTTGACCATGGGACGGACGGCGAAAGGGCTGCCGCCCTCACCCTGCTCATAGAGGTGCAGGATTACCTCCTGCGCCGTGGGGGCCCAGAGGTGAAATTCCGTGCCGCCGGGGGTGAGAAACGC
Source organism: Lawsonibacter sp. (assembly GCA_045632045.1). Lineage (GTDB taxonomy): Bacteria > Bacillota > Clostridia > Oscillospirales > Oscillospiraceae > Lawsonibacter. The sequence goes on along the minus strand of JAZQVX010000158.1, from coordinate 719 downwards.
GCCCAGAGGGGCGTCGCAGTGATATTCTTTTTCAAATTTGGGGGAGTCGAACCATTCTTTTTGCTTGATGAGATCCATGGGGGACACCTGCCGTTGTTTCAATTCATTTCTGCAATAGTATAGCAAACTATTGCGTGAAAATCCAGAGGGAAATGCAAAGTTGAGCAAATGAGAATCCCCCGCCTGCTTTTGCAGGCGGGGGATCACATCAATCAGATTGCTTTGTGGAAATTCATGAGGATCTGAGCCAGTTCTGACCGGGTGGCGGTGCCCTGGGGATCCAGCAGATTGCCGGACTTGCCGGAGATCAGGTGGCGGCTCACGGCCCACTCCACCGCGTCCACGGCCCAGGAGGAAACCTTGGCGCCGTCGGCGAAAGCGCTCAGATCGGCGGAGGCCTCGGGGGCGCCGCTGTACGCGTATAGGAACATGGCCAGCTGCTCGCGGGTCACATTGGCGTCGGGGGCGAAGGTGCCGTTGCCGGAGCCTGCGGCAACGCCGCTGGCGGCGGCCCAGTTGACGGCGTCGGCGTACCAGCTGCCCGCGGCCACATCGGAGAAGCGCTTGGCGGCGGTGAAGGCGGGCTTACCGGCCATGCTGAACAGAGTCTGCACCACCTGAGCGCGGCTGACCTGTCCCATGGGCAGGAAAGCGTTGCCTGCGCCCACCATCAGACCGTGACCGGTGACATAGTCCACGGCATTGGCATACCAGCTGCC
>JAZQVX010000157.1:0-6854 GCA_045632045.1 Lawsonibacter sp. | reverse complement strand
GAACAACAAAAAAATGGAGGAAAGACAAATGAAAAAGTTCTTTGAAGAGTTCAAGGCATTCGCCATGCGCGGCAACGTCATCGACCTGGCTGTCGGTATGATCATCGGCTCCGCTTTCGGCAAGATCACCACCTCTCTGGTCAACGATGTCATCATGCCTGCCGTGTCCATGCTGATGGGCGGCGTGAACTTCTCCGACTGGAAGCTGGTTCTGAAGGAAGCCGTTCTGAATCCCGACGGCACCGAGGCCGTTGCCGAGATCGCTGTCAAGTACGGCAACCTGATCGCCGTCATCGTGGACTTCATCATCCTCGCTTTCGCCATCTTCTGCATGGTCAAGGCCATCAACACCATGCGTGAGAAGGCCGAGGCCCTGAAGAAGAAGGAAGAGGAAGCCCCCGTCGAGGAAGAGGCTCCCGCCGAGCCCGAGCCCTCCGCCGAGGAGAAGCTGCTGATGGAGATCCGCGATCTGCTGAAGAATAAGTAAGCATGTCGGATAAGAAAAACATCAATCCGGGTGCAGAGATGGAGGAGAGCGGCTACATCCCCGCCTCCCCTCTCAAGCGCACCCTGGCCTGGATCGCCCTGGTCTATGTGCTGATTTTTCTGGGTCTGACCACTTATTTCTACTTCACCGGCTCCATGCTGGGCAATCTGGCCCCCCTGCTCACCGTTCCCGGTCTGCTGGGTCTGGCGGTCGTTCTCATCGTGAGCTGGCGCACCACCGGCAAGCCCGGCAAGTGGGCCGCCATTGCTCTGGCCGCCCTCTGCATCGCACTGGCGCTGACCACTCTGCCCCTTGGCATTGTGGGTCTGATGTCCAACTTCAGCCAGGTTGGCGTGAGCGTTGTGGTGGGGTAATGCCCTCACGGTAGGGGGCGGCCTCTGCGCCGCCCCGCATGACCCCAGTACAACGGGCCGGCACAGAGGCCGGCCCCTACACAAATATGGGAGGTTTCCCTTGAAAAACATCATCAAAAACGGCCTTTCCCAGCTGAATCTGCTGGATAAAGTCCCGGAAAACGCCGCCGAACAGCTGGCACGCTACGGTCAGCTGCTCATCGAGAAAAACGAGGTCATGAATTTGACCGCCATCACCGACCCCGATCAGGTGGCAAAGCTCCACATGCTGGACTGCGCCGCCCTGCTCAGTTGCGCCGATTTCAAGGGAAAAACCCTCATTGATGTGGGCACCGGCGCCGGTTTCCCCGGTCTGCCCCTGAAAATTCTGGTGCCCGAGCTGGAGATCGTCCTGCTGGACTCCCTGAACAAGCGTGTCAACTGGCTCAACGAGGTCATCGCCGAGCTGGGCCTCACCGGCATCAAGGCCATTCACGCCCGGGCCGAGGAGCAGGCTCTGGTCAAGGGCTATCGGGACAGCTTCGACTTCGTCACCGCCCGGGCCGTGGCCGATCTGCGCCTGCTGGGTGAGATCTGCCTGCCCTACGCCAAGGTCGGCGGCACCTTCCTGTCCATGAAGAGCGTGGGCAGCGACGAAGAGCTGCAAAACGCCGCCCACGCCATCAAGTTCATGGGCGGCCGCGTCCGGGGCAGCGAGGATTACACCATCCCCGGCACCGATGTGACCCATCGCGTCCTGTTCATCGACAAGGTGGCCCCCACCCTGAAGGGCTATCCCCGCCGCTGGGCCAAGATCCAGAAGGATCCCCTGTAAACGAAACGCTTCTTACGGTCTTTGTATGATATGCTGTATTTATCCGTGTATTAAACCCTATTTTTGTACGGTATACACAGGCCATCTTGTTCATTTCGTAAAACTTTCCGCAACGCCGGGAAATATTTGCAAAAAGGCTTTGCCAGCGTCACAATTTGTGATAGACTTACTATTGCGATAAAATCGAGGAGGCTGCCATGGGCATCGTCATCGCCGTTACCTCCGGAAAGGGAGGCACGGGTAAAACTTCCGTCACCGCAGGTGTCGCCGCTTATCTGTCTGAGATCGGCCGCAGCGTGCTGTGCATCGATATGGATATAGGACTGCGTAATCTGGACATCGCGCTGGGACTGAACGACCAGGCGCTGATGGACTTTTCCGATGTGGCTCTGGGTTATTGCCCCCTCCGCCGCGCCACGGTGGAACACCCCACCCTGAAAAATCTTTCCCTGCTCACCGCACCCATGCACCTGCCCGCAGGGCTGGGCGTGAAGGATGTGGAGGGACTGCTGAACACGGCGCGCTCCATGTACGATTATGTGTTCATCGACTCCCCTGCCGGACTGGGGGCGGGCTTCCAGCTCGCCATCGCCCACGCCGACCGGGTGTTGGTGGTAGCCACCAATGATGCCTCCTCCCTGCGCGACGCCCAGCGTGTCGTCACCGAGCTGGGGCACATCAGGCAGGTTCATCTGGTGATGAACCGCATCCAGCCCAAGCTGCTGCGCCGCCTGCGCACCACCATCGACGACGCCATGAACGCCGCCGGACTGCCCCTCATCGGTGTGGTTCCCGAGGATGCCGAGGTCATGCTCTGCGCCAACCGGGGACTTCCCCTCACCTCCCGGGGCAGAAAGGGCGCCGGTCAGGCCTGCTGGAACATCGCCCAGCGTCTGGACGGACTGCCCGTTCCAATTATGAGAATCCGCAAGCAAGGCTTATTTTGAGATCACGCCATCCCGATGACAGATATAAGGAGGGTTTTGCGCTATGAATATTGCAATCATGTGCCATACCAAAAAACAGGACCTGATGGTGCACTTCTGCACCGCTTACTGCGGTGTCCTGTCCAAGCATACCGTCTGTGCCACCAATGCAACCGGCCGCATGATCGCCGACGCCACCGGACTGAAGGTTAATCTCTTCCTGTCCCATGAACACGGCGGCATCGAGCAGATCGGTCAGCAGATCATGTACGACATGATCGATCTGGTGCTGTTCTTCAACTCTCCTCTGGACAACGCCATGGACAACGATGTGCTGTATATTTCCCGCCTGTGTGACAGACATTCTGTCCCCTACGCCACCAACATGGCCACTGCCGAGATGCTCATTCACGGTCTGGCCCGGGGCGATCTGGACTGGCGCGAGATCATGAACCCCAACCGCATCCCCTTCTCTGTGTAATTTTGTGGAAAACTTCCGGGCAGTCGTGGACTGCCCGGTTTTTTTACCCCCTCTCAGTAATCCGGTTGTAGTGGCCGGTCTCCGTGCCGGCCCGTACCGACACGCCGCGTACAATGGGGCGGCACAGAGGCCGCCCCCTACATGGCTCCCCTGTGTAAGGGGAGCTGGCAGCCCGTAGGGCTGACTGAGGGGTTGTCGAACCACCGGTCAATCCCCCAGTCGGCTATGCCGACAGCCCCCTTTGCACAAGGGGGCCTTTGGATGCGTACCCCCTTGTAGGGGCCGATGTCCCCATCGGCCCGAATGAATGTCGCAGCCATGTCCACGGGGCGCTGGGGGCATCGCCCCCTACACATAATCCCCAAAAAATACCCCTGAATTTTCCTAATTTTTCACGATTTAGCGTAGCAGAGAGTATTGACTTTTCCTGCAAAAAGTGATAGCATAACCAGTGTATCGCACCGCAATGACGGCACATGAGTAACCGGCGCACCGCCCGACAGAGATAGACCTCACAGGCTGAAAGGGTCTTCGGGACAGGGACCGATGAAGACAGTGCTACCAGCGGCCTCGGAGACGGGGGCGGTTCCCCTCCCGCAACAGAGGGTTAAGAGGGGCGTTTTTGGAAAACGCCTGAAATTGGGTGGCACCACGAAGTGCGTATTCGCGCTCTCGTCCCAAATACCATGGGACAAGAGCGCTTTTTTTGACCCCAATTCTTGTAAAGGAAAGGAAATGATCACATGAGTAAAGTTCAGCCCCGTACCCTGTCCGGATTTATGGAATTGCTGCCTGCCCCCCAGCTGCAGTTTGACGCAATGGCCAATATCATTCGACATTCTTTCGGACTGTACGGTTTTACTCCCCTGGATACTCCCCTGATCGAGGCAAGTGAGGTCCTGCTGGCCAAGGGCGGCGGCGACACCGAGAAGCAGATCTATCGCTTTATGAAGGGCGACACCGACCTGTCTCTGCGTTTTGACCTGACCGTGCCTCTGGCAAAGTATGTTGCCAAGAACTACGCTGACCTGGCCTTCCCCTTCCGCCGCTTCCAGATCGGCAAGGTCTATCGCGGCGAGCGCGCACAGCGCGGCCGTTTCCGCGAGTTCTATCAGGCTGATATCGACATCATCGGCGACGGCAAGCTGGACATCTCCAACGACGCCGAGATCCCCGCCGTTATCTATCGCACCTTCACCGGTCTGGGCCTGAAGCGCTTCCAGATCCGCGTCAACAACCGCAAGGTCCTCAACGGCTTCTACGCCATGATGGATCTGACCAACAAGTCCAACCTCATCATGCGCACCGTGGACAAGCTGGACAAGATCGGTGTGGCTCAGGTCAAGGAGCTGCTGATGGGCCAGGATCTGGAGCTGACTCAGGAGCAGGCCGACGAGATCATGAACTTCATCGCCATCTCCGGCACCAATGCCGAGGTCCTGACCGCTCTGGAGAAGTACGCCGGCCGTCACCCCATGTTCGATGAGGGTCTGGCCGAGCTGAAGACCGTGGCCACCAACCTGGCCGGCTTCGGTGTCCCCGAGACCAACTTCGCCGTTGACCTGTCCATCGCCCGCGGTCTGGACTACTACACCGGTACCGTCTACGAGACCATTATGCTGGATCACCCCGAGATCGGCTCCATCTGCTCCGGCGGCCGCTATGACAACCTGGCCGAGTACTACACCGACAAGCAGCTGCCCGGTGTCGGCATCTCCATCGGTCTGACCCGCCTGTTCTTCGTGCTGGAGGATCAGGGCTACCTGAACGCCAGCCTGAACACCGCTCCCGCCGATGCTCTGATCATCCCCATGACCGACGATCTGGCCCCCTCCATCGCTCTGGCCACCAAGCTGCGCGACGCTGAGATCCGCACCCAGATCCACGCCGAGCAGAAGAAGTTCAAGCAGAAGATGAACTATGCCGACAAGATCGGCGTCCCCTTCGCCATCTTCCTGGGCGAGGAGGAGATCAAGGAGGGCGTCGCCGCCGTCAAGAACATGCGCACCGGCGAGCAGGTCAAGCTGTCCTACGACGAGGTCGTCGCCCACATCAATGCCGGTCTGGTGGAGCTGCGCAAGGGCACTCCCATTCTGGACAAGGGCGCCGTCGAGGAATAATCTCTCGTGGAACCGGGCGGGCACGGAGTCCCGCCCCTACCACCGCGTCAATCAAAATGATCCTTGTAGGGGGCGGCCTCTGTGCCGCCCCGCTGTTAAGGGGGTATCTGTTTGACTGATTTTCTCCCCGTTCGTAAAAATCCACGATTACAAGGATACGATTACAGTCTGCCAGGTTCCTATTTCATTACGATATGTACAACAGATCGTTACCATCTCCTCGGTGATATGGTTGATAATTCCGGAACTCTTCCCTATATCAAATTATCAAATACCGGAATTGTCGTGGAACATTCCATACATCAGATTCCGGTTCTGACCCCCGGGGTTTGTGTCGATGCTTATTGCATCCTTCCGGATCATATCCACATACTTATCACTTTGACCGGGAATCACGGCAGCAGTTCTATACCCGATATTATTGGTCGGCTTAAGTCCTTTACGGATCATCTTTTTCGGACTTCCGCAGGATTTAAACTCTGGCAGAGGGATTATTATGATCATATTGTCAGAAATCAGGCCGATTTTAATGCAATCGTGGATTATATCAATCAGAACCCAGTGAAATGGGTTGAGAAACATCGCAACATGCCCCTGTAACGGAAACCGGGCGGGCACGGAGACCCGCCCCTACGCCCCACATCAACAACCGCATTTATGTAGGGGGCGGCCTCTGTGCCGCCCCGTTTTGCCATGCCCCCTACCCGCCTTTTGCAAAAAGGAGGTTTCTGTGAAGAAAAAAGTCCCCACGCTGCTCCTCGCCGCCCTTGTGGTGGCGGCCGCTCTGCTGTACTTCCTTCCCACAAAGACCTTCGATGAGCTGATGCCGGTGCCCGATCATGTGGCCGTCACCGCCACCTACTGGCACGCGGACAACTCCTGTTCCATCGCGAAGTGGGAGGCCGGCAGCCCTCAGGCTGAGGAGGTATTGAAGGATCTTCGCTCTGCTTCTTACAGCAAAAGCCCCATCTATACCTTCACCTATCGCCTGCGGCGGGTAAACCACTATTTGAATGGCAATGCCGGCGTGCTGACGCTGGAGCTGGTGGATGATGCGGGCAACAAATATCTCACCGGGGTTCAGAACGGCACCTTCAACTTCTTTCCCCCCGACGGTTGGCTGTCCAAAGGCTGGATGGCCACCGACCCGGACTTGGGGAACAAATTGATCGAGCCTTTCATCATAGCCCCCGAAACTTGATCTCAAATCGTAATATAAATACAAAAATATACAAACAGGAGTTAAATTATGGATAACATTCAGGGTTTTCATCGCAGCCATTACTGCGGCGACCTGCGTCTGAGTGACGCGGGCAAGACCGTTTCTCTGTGCGGCTGGGTTCAGCGTCAGCGCGATCTGGGCGGTCTGATCTTCGTCGATCTGCGCGACCGCACCGGTCTGGTGCAGCTGTCCTTCGACGATTCCACCGCCAAGGAGATTTTTGAGAAGGCCGCTTCTCTGCGCTCCGAGTTCGTCGTTGCCGCCGTGGGTCTGGTGCGCGAGCGCGAGCCCAAGACCAACAAGATCGCCACCGGCGACATCGAGGTCTATGTCACCGAGCTGCGCCTGCTGGCCAAGTCTGAGACTCCCCCCTTCGAGATCGTGGAGAACTCCAAGGCCAACGATATGCTGCGCCTGAAGTACCGCTACC
>JAZQVX010000156.1:0-2401 GCA_045632045.1 Lawsonibacter sp. | reverse complement strand
CCGATTCCATTCTGGGCAAGTCCAACGACTCCGCCGCTTCCGACCTGGGCGTTTCCGCGCTGTCCCTGCGCGCTGCCATCCAGGGCGCCTGGCTGAATGTGCTGATCAACATCGGCTCCCTGAAGAACAAGGAGCTGGCTGAGGATTACCGCGTGAAGGGCGAGGCTCTGCTGGCCAAGGCTCTGCCTCTGGCTGACAAGATCTACGCTGAAGTCGTCACCATGCTGTAAAATTTACGGAGCGTAAGCTCCGAAACCGGAAAAGAGGAGGGTACCGAGGTATCGTCCTCTTTCCCGCTTGAATTGACAATCTGACAGAGTAGGAAGCAGCGCGTCAAGTGCCTGTGGGGATGGGAAGTTGCCCCCGGACGAAGGACGAGAAGCCGCGGTGCTGTTTCCGCCTCCGCTGCCACAAGGGAGCTTCTCCTGATGTGGCAATCCCACACAAAAGGAGAAAATATATGAAAAAACTGAATACCCGTATGATCACGGTGATCGGTGTTCTGATCGCCATGGAAGTTATCCTGTCCCGGTTCCTGTCCATCAATGCTCCCAGCGTGAAGATCGGCTTTGCCTTTGTGCCCTGCGCTTTGTGCGCCGTGCTCTTTGGTCTGGCCCCCACCGTGATTCTGGAGATTCTGGCTGACCTTCTGGGTGCCACCCTGTTTCCCTCCGGCTCTTTCTTCCCCGGCTTTACCCTCACTGCCGCTCTGCGCGGTCTGAGCTATGGTCTGCTGCTGGGCAAGAAGCAGACTCCCGCCCGCATTCTGATGGTGGTGCTGTTCAACCAGCTGGTACTGGGTCTGTGTGTGAACACCCTGTGGATCTCTATCCTGTACGGCTCCTCCTTCGCAGCCCTGCTGGTTACCCGTGTGGTCCAGTGTCTGGTGCTGATCCCTGTGGAGTTCGTCGTGATTACCGCCATTGTGAAATTCGGAAAGAGGATCAAAAAAGTATGATGAATCTGAATGAGGCACTGGAGTTCATCCAGTCTATCTGCTGGCTGGGTACCCATCCCGGACTGGGCCGTATCACCGAGCTGCTCCATCGACTGGGTGACCCCCATAAGGATCTGAAGTTCGTCCATATCACCGGCACCAACGGCAAGGGTTCCGTGGCCGCCATGGTGACTGCCACCCTGAACGCCGCCGGACTGAATGTGGGCCGCTTTACCTCTCCTCATCTGCGCTACTACAACGAGCGCATCAATGTGGCCGGTCAGGATGTCTCCGACGAGGATATCTGCCGTCTGGCGGAGCTGATCAAGCCCGCCGCCGAGGCCATGGAGGAGAAACCCAGCGAGTTCGAGATCTGGACCGCCATGGCTATGTGCTGCTTCAAGCAGCGCAACTGCGACATCGTGGTGCTGGAGGTCGGTCTGGGCGGTCGCCTGGATTCTACCAATGTCATTCCTGCTCCTGAGGTCGCCGTTATCACCAACCTCGGTCTGGAGCACACTGAGTATCTGGGCGATACCATTGAGAAGATCGCCTTTGAAAAGGCCGGTATTATCAAGCCCGGTTGCGATGTGGTTCTTTACGGTCAGGGCGAGGAGGCTACCGCCGTGGTTCGCGCCAAGTGCGAGGAGTGCGGCTGTAAGCTGCACATCACCGACGAGAGCGTTCAGAAGCTCCACGAGAGCGGTCTGACCGGTCAGACCCTGAGCTACCGCAACCGTGAGAATATCCGCCTGCGCCTGATCGGTACCTATCAGTACCGCAACGCCGCCGTGGCGCTGGATGCCATCGATGTGCTGAAGGCACGCGGATTCAACATCCCCGAGGAGGCCATCTATGAGGGCTTTGCCAAGGTGGTCTGGCCCGGCCGTTTTGAGGTCCTCCATCAGGAGCCTCTGGTCATCGTGGACGGTGCCCATAACCCCAACGGCGTGGAGGAACTGGCCAAGTGCCTGAACACCTACCTGCCCGGCGAGAAGGTCACCTTCATGATGGGTGTTATGGCTGATAAGGACTATGTGTCCATGCTGGACGAGATCCTGCCCATGGCCAAGAACTTCGTGGCCGTCCGTCCCGAGAGCGACCGCGCTCTGGACTCTGCCGATCTCAAGCATGAGATCGAAACTCGGCTCCATGTTCCCGCCATCGACGGCGGCAGCGTGAAGGAGGGCGTCAAGGCCGCCCTGGCTCAGGCTGACAAGGACGATGTGATCGTCATCTTCGGCTCCCTGTATCAGGTGGGCGAGGTGCATGAGGCTTTTGAATAAGCCGCTATAAAAGCATAAAAACCCCCGGCACACGACCGTGGACTGCCCCAGATTGTACGGACAGCACAAAAAAGACCCCTGGTAGGAAAATATTAAGTTTTAGGCGGAGTGGCGCAGCGTGAGCGGCGCCACTCCAGTTTTTAACTGGATGCGCTGGTGATTATAGAAATAGATGTAA
>JAZQVX010000155.1:0-10344 GCA_045632045.1 Lawsonibacter sp. | reverse complement strand
ATGAAGGTCAGCGCCACCGCCACTCTGCGCTCCATCGTGCGCCGCAAGATGTGGTTCGACATCGTAGTTGAGGACGAGGACGGCAAGTGCGGCGAGGGTTCCCACCTGCGCCTCATGGTCCAGAACAAGGATCGCAGCAAGAAGGAAGAGAACTAAGTCGAAAGGCTTGCCAAAGAAGCGAAAAAGCGCTATAATAGATGCGCGTTTCAACCAAACACACGAGAAGGGAAGATTTTACTATGTCCGGACATTCCAAGTGGCATAATATTCAGAAGACCAAGGGCGCCGCTGATGCCAAGCGCACTCAGATGTTTACCAAGATCGCCCGCGAGATGATCGTGGCCGTTAAGACCGGCGGCCGCGGCGACCCCGCCAACAACTCCCGTCTGGCTACCGTTATCGCCAAGGCTAAGGCCGCCAACATGCCCAACGATAACATCAAGCGCACCATCGACAAGGCTCTGGGCGCCGGAAATGCCGATAACTTCGAGTCCGTCGTTTACGAGGGCTACGGCCCCAACGGTGTTGCCGTCATCATCGAGGCTCTGACCGACAACCGCAACCGTACCGCTCCCGAGATGCGTCACCTGCTGGATAAGTACGGCAAGGGTCTGGGCGCTACCGGCTGCGTGTCCTGGTCCTTCGACAAGAAGGGTGTCATCATCATCAACAACGAAGACGAGGAGCTGGACGAGGATACCGTCATGATGGACGCTCTGGAGGCCGGTGCCGAGGATATGCAGGCTGACGAGGCTATCTTCGAGGTCTACACCGATCCCGACGCCTTCACCGAGGTCGTTGCCGCCCTGGAGTCCAAGGGCTACACCTTCCTGGAGGCCGGCGTGCAGATGGTCCCCCAGAACTACATCACTCTGACCGACGAGACCGATATCAAGAACATGGAGAAGCTCATCGACATGCTCGAGGATAACGACGATGTCCAGAATGTGTACCATAACTGGGAGCAGTAATTCATCTATTTGATTATTCGAGACCGAAGGCGCCAAGCCTTCGGTTTCTCTTTACCTTCAAATCTACCTTCACGGAGGTACCCATGCTTTTATCCGCAGAACATCTCTCCATCAACTTCGGCAGCCGTCAGCTGCTGGACGATGTCAATTTTTATCTGAACGAAGGGGACAAGACCGGCATCATTGGCATCAACGGTACGGGCAAGTCCACCTTTCTGAAGGTTCTGGCCGGTCAGGTCGAAGCCGATGTGGGCAGCATTTCCTGCAATCCCAATGTGCAGATCAGCTATCTGTCCCAGAACCCCGTCATGGACGATAATGCCACCGTTCTGGAGCAGGTCTTTCTCCATTTTCCCGCCGAGTTCCGGGAGCTGAATGAGTATGAGGCCAAGTCCATGCTCAACCAACTGGGTATCCCGAACTTCGATCAGAAGGTCGGAACCCTGTCCGGCGGACAGCGCAAGCGTGTGGCTCTGGCCGCGGCACTGATCCACCCGGCGGATGTCCTCATTCTGGACGAGCCCACCAACCATCTGGACTCCGAGATGACCGCGTGGCTGGAGGAGCGCCTTCGCCGGTTCCGCGGCGGTCTGGTCATGGTGACCCACGACCGCTATTTTCTGGAGCGGGTGGTCAATCACATCACCGAACTCAGCCGCGGCAAGCTGTACCACTACGAGGCAAACTACTCCAAATATCTGGAACTGAAAGAACAGCGAGAGGAGATGGCCGAAGCCAGCGAGCGCAAACGCCAGTCCATTCTGCGCGTGGAGCGGGAGTGGATCATGCGCGGCTGCCGTGCCCGCAGCACCAAGTCCAGAGATCGCATCGAGCGGTATGAAAATCTCCTCAACCAGAGCGCACCTGAAAAGGACGAATCCATCCAGATGGCTGCCGCCTCCAGCCGACTGGGGCGAAAGATCATCGAGGCAGACCATCTCTCCAAATCCTTCGACGGTCGCGAGGTGATCCGAGATTTCTCTTACCATCTGCTCAGAAGCGACCGCATCGGTATCGTGGGTAGAAACGGAGCCGGTAAATCTACTCTCCTGCACCTGCTGGCAGGAGAACTGAGCCCGGATTCCGGCACAGTGGACATCGGCACCACGGTCAAGATCGGACATTTTTCCCAAGAGGGGAGAGAGCTGGATCTGGATCAGCGGGTCTATGACTTCATCCACAGCATCGCTGAGGAAACCCGCACAGACGAGGGCACTTTCACCGCAAAGCAGATGATGGAGCGCTTCCTGTTCCCGCGGGATCTTCAGTCTGTACCCATTGGACGGCTCTCCGGCGGCGAGCGCCGGCGTCTGTACCTGCTGAGTGTTCTGATGGAGGCCCCCAATATCCTCCTGCTGGACGAGCCCACCAATGATCTTGATATCATGACCCTCTCCATTCTGGAGGACTATCTCCAGAGCTTCCCCGGCCCCATTCTCACCGTTTCCCATGACCGATTCTTTCTGGACAAGATGGCCGATTCCATTTTTGAGGTTCGCGGTGACGGCGAAGTGCGACAGTACACCGGCAACTGGTCTGACTGGGCCGCCAAACGAAAAAAAGAGGACGCTCCCGCTAAGGTTGAAAAGCCCAAGGCATCAACCAGCGAGCGCCCCAAGAGCAGCAAACTTCGTTTTTCCTATAAAGAGGAGCGGGAGTTCGCCAGCATTGACGGCGAGATCGCCGAGTTGGAGCGGAAGATTGCCGAGTGCGAAGCAGAACAGTCCCGCTGTGGAAGTGATTACATCAAGCTGCAGGAACTGCAGGCCCAGCAGAGCGAACTTGAGGAGCAGCTGGAGGCCAAAATGGAGCGCTGGATGTACCTCAACGAGTTGAAAGAGAAAATTGACGCACAGTGACACGAAAAACCCACGCCGTATCACGGCGTTTGTTTTTTATTATTCATTTCCCATACAGCTGACTTTCAATTCTGCCCGATCAACGATTTTTAATTTTCGATACCCCAACTGCACAAGTCCATCCCGAGCCAGTTCGTTCAGAATACGGCTCACGGTGACACGGCTGGCGGATACAGCGGCGGCGATCTCCTCCTGATTACAGCGCACAAAATCGTCGGCAGGGGAGAGGGAGAGGATATGTTCCGCTACCCGCCACTTGACCGGGCGGAAGGAGATATGATCCAGTCTATCGGAGAGCATACGCACCTTCTGTGCCAGATACTTGACCATACTCATGGCGAGGGCCGGATTTTTGGCGAAGTGTTCGCTGACCAGCTCTCGGTCAATGGGAACCAACTGACACGCAGTCAGGGCAACAGCGGAGGACAGGCGAGGGAGGCCATCGAAGAAAGAGGCTTCGCCAAAGAGGCTACCCGCTTCAAAAACCGTCAAAACCTGCTCAGCGCCGTCCTCCGACTGGATATAGCTCTTGACGCGCCCCTCCTTCAGAAAATAGAAGCAGGTAGGCTCACCACCCTGCATATAGATTCGAAACCCGGGGGAGCAGCGTACCACCGGCCGGTTCGACACGATAGGCAGCCATAACTCATAAGGGGAGCGGGGGTTGTCCTGATTCAGCGGCATTCTTTACCCTCCTAAAATATTTTCATAATTGTAACATAGTTTACATTCTTTTTTCAAGTAGTCTGGCATACTGTGAGCAGATTTTATTTTATTCGCTTCAGGAGGAATATTTTATGGGAATGACAATGACTCAGAAAATTCTGGCCCGCCATGCTGGACTGGACAGCGTAGTCCCCGGTCAGCTGATCGAAGCCAAGGTGGACATGGTTCTGGGTAACGATATCACCACCCCCGTCGCCATCACCGAGTTTGAAAAGGCCGGTTTTACTCAGGTCTTTGACAAGGAGAAGATCTCCATCGTTCTGGATCACTACACCCCCTGCAAGGATATCAAGTCTGCCCAGCTGTGTATGCAGGCCAGAAACTTCGCCCGCAAGCATGAGATCGTCAACTTCTTCGATGTGGGCCAGATGGGCGTTGAGCACGCTCTGCTGCCCGAGAAGGGTCTGTGTGCCCCCGGCGAGATCATTGTGGGCGCAGATTCTCATACCTGCACCTACGGCGCTCTGGGCGCCCTCTCCACCGGCATCGGCTCCACCGACATGGCCGCCGCCATGGCGACCGGTACCCTGTGGTTTAAGGTTCCCTCTGCCATCAAGGTCACGCTGAAGGGTAAGCTGCAGCCCCATGTCAGCGGCAAGGATGTCATCCTGCATCTGATCGGCACCATCGGCGTGGACGGCGCTCTGTACCAGTCTTTGGAGTTCACCGGTGAGGGTGTTTCCTCGCTGACCATGGATGACCGCTTCACCATCGCCAATATGGCCATTGAGGCCGGCGGTAAGAACGGCATTTTCCCCGTGGATGAGAAGACCATGGAGTATATCAACGGCCGCGTAAATCGCCCCTGTGAGGCTTTTGAGGCCGACCCCGACGCCGAGTATGGCAGTGAGGTTGTCGTCGATCTGGACGCTCTGGAGCCCACTGTGGCCATGCCCCACCTACCCGAAAACACCAAGGTGGTCAGCGAAGTGGCCGGTCTTCACATTGACCAGGTCATCATCGGCTCCTGTACTAACGGCCGCATTCAGGACCTGCGTATCGCCGCCGCCATCATGAAGGATCGCAAGGTCGCTGATAATGTCCGTTGCGTGGTCATCCCCGCCACACAGGACATCATGCTGCAGGCCATGAACGAGGGCCTGATTGAAATCTTCATCAAGGCCGGCGCCGCCGTTTCCACTCCCACCTGTGGTCCCTGTCTGGGCGGACACATGGGCGTTATGGCTCAGGGTGAGCGCTCTGTTTCCACAACCAATCGCAACTTTGTCGGCCGCATGGGCCACACCACTTCTGAAATCATTCTGGCCAGCCCCGCTGTGGCTGCTGCTTCTGCCATCGCCGGTTTCGTTGCCGATCCAAGAGCCATTTAAGAAAGGAGCTGCCTCTCAATGAAGGTTTACAAATACGGCCCTAATGTCGACACCGATGTTATCATCCCCGCCAGACATCTGAATGATCCCTCTCCCGCCGCTCTGGCCTCCCACTGTATGGAGGATATCGACATCAACTTCGCTTCCACCGTTGAGCCCGGTGACATTGTGGTAGCCGGTTCCAACTTTGGCTGCGGCTCCAGTCGCGAGCACGCTCCTCTGGCTCTGAAATCCTGCGGCGTGAAGTGCGTTATCGCCCCTTCCTTCGCCCGTATTTTCTACCGCAACTCCATCAACATCGGGTTCCCCATCGTGGAGTGCCCTCAGGCCGCTGAAGAAATTCAGGCGGGGGACGAGGTGGATGTGGACTTCTCAACCGGCGTCATCACCAACAAAACCTCCGGCAAGACCTATCAGGCCGCTCCTTTCCCCGAATTCATCAGCGGGATCATCACCAGCGGCGGTCTGTTGAACTCTCTGAAGGAACGGGGAATGGGTAAATGAACTATAAAATTGCTTTGATCAAAGGCGACGGCATCGGCCCCGAGGTAGTGGGGGAGGCCGTTAAGGTCATGGAGGTCATCGGCGAGAAGTTTGGTCATCAGTTTGACTTCACCGAAGTCCTCATGGGCGGCTGTGCCACCGACGCTGTCGGTGTCTCCTATCCCGAAGGCACTTCGGAGGCCTGTAAGGCCTGTGACGCTGTTTTGTTGGGCGCCGTTGGCGGTCCCAAGTGGGGGAGCGATAAACCCGCTCATCAGCGCCCCGAAACCGCTCTGCTGGCCATCCGCAAGGATCTTGGGCTGTATGCCAATCTGCGTCCCGCCGTTCTGCGCCCCGCCATGGCGGATGCCTGCCCCCTGAAGAAGGCCACTGCCGAAAAGGGCATTGATCTCATGATGGTTCGCGAACTTACCGGCGGTATCTACTTCGGCAAGCGCAACAAATACATGACTGAGGACAGGGGAGAGGAAGCCACCGATGAGATGGCATACTCCGAGAAAGAGATCGAGCGCATCGGTCGCCGTGCTTTTGAACTGGCTCGTCTGCGCCGCGGCAAAGTTTCTTCCGTGGACAAGGCCAATGTGCTGGAGACCTCCCGTCTGTGGCGCCGGGTCATGCATAAACTGGCAGAGGAATACGCCGATGTGGCATACGAGGATGTTCTGGTGGACAACTGTGCCATGCAGCTGGTCAAGGATCCCAGTCAGTTCGATGTGGTTGTCACCGAGAATATGTTCGGCGACATTCTGTCCGACGAAGCCTCCATGGTGACAGGTTCCATCGGTCTGCTGCCCTCCGCATCCATCGGCGATACCGCCCCCGGTCTGTACGAGCCTATCCACGGCTCCGCCCCCGACATTGCCGGACAGGACAAGGCAAATCCCATCGCCACCATCCTATCCGTGGCCATGATGTTCCGTTACTCCTTCCATCTGGCCGCCGAGGCAGACTGCGTTGAGCAGGCTGTGGATGCCGTTCTTGCCGATGGTTGGCGTACTGCCGACATTGCCACTCCCGGTGAAACTGCCATCGGAACCGCAGAAATGGGCCGTTTGATCCGCGAAAAAATTGCACACTAAGATTTTTCATATTTCGTCAGCCGCCCGATATTTCCGTCGGGCGGCATTTATTTTTTACTGATTTTGAATTTTTTTATTTTTCCTCTTGCATTTTCTTTCGCAGGCTACTATAATGCAAAGAGTGTGAATCGTTCATTACCCATGTAAAGGAGTTTTAGATATTTATGAAGAGCTTGTCTACCGTTGCTCAGGCCATTGAGCCCTCCGCCACCCTTGCCATCGACGCACTGTATAAGCAGATGCTGGCTGAGGGTAAAGATGTCGTCGGTTTCGGCGCCGGTGAACCTGACTTCAACACTCCCGACAATATTAAGATGGCCGCTCTGCAGGCCATCACCGCAAATATGACCCGCTATACCCCCGCTGTCGGTACTGTTGAGCTGCGCAAGGCCATCTGCAATCGTCTGAAGGTCGACTTCGGCCTGAACTACGAGCCTTCTCAGATCTCCGTTTCCAGCGGTGCAAAGCCCTGCGTGTTTACCGCTCTGCAGGCCATGCTCAACCCCGGTGACGAGGTCATTCTGCCTTCTCCTTTCTGGGTCAGCTATATCGAGCTGATCCGTATGGCCGGCGGTGTTCCCGTTGTCATTGAGACTACCGAGGCTGACGAGTTCAAGATCTCCGCCGAGCGTCTGGCCGAGGCTATCACCGACAAGACCAAGTGCATGATCCTGAACAACCCCTGTAACCCCACCGGCATGATGTATACCCGTGAGGAGCTGGAGGGCATTGCCAAGGTCTGCGTTGAGAAGGACATCTATGTCATCTCCGATGAAATCTACTGCTGCCTGGTCTATGATAAGCAGAAGTTCACCAGCTTTGCTTCTCTGGGTGAGGAGATCAAAGAGCGCACCATCATCATCAACGGCGTGTCCAAGGCTTATGCCATGACCGGCTGGCGTATTGGCTATGCCGCTTCTCCCGCCCCCATTGCCAAGATTATGGCCAACTATCTGAGCCATGCACTGAGCAATCCCTGTTCCATCTCTCAGTACGCTGCCCAGATCGCCCTGAGCGACTCTCAGGACACCGTCAAGACCATGCGCCGCGCCTTTGAGCGCCGCCGTAACTACATGGTCGAGCGTATGAACCAGATTCCCGGCGTCAGCTGCATTAAGCCTCAGGGTGCTTTCTATGTCATGATGAACATCGAGAAGCTCATCGGCAAGGAGATGCACGGTGTGGTCATCAAGGACGCCGCAGACTTCTGCCAGCTGTTCCTGCAGTACGGCAAGGTCGCTGTCGTTCCCGGCACCGCCTTCAATGCCCCCACCTTTGTTCGTTGGTCCTATGCCACCGCCACCGATAACATCCGCAAGGGTCTGGAGCGTCTGGAGCGCTTCCTGAACGGCGAGATCATCGAGTAATTCCATCTTCTTACCCCGGTGTCTGTTTCGGACACCGGGGTTTCTTAAACTTTCATAAATTTTTCCTGTAATGTATTGGCACAACATCGCTAAATACGGTATAATATAGAAAATCAAAGTTTAGATAGGGGAGAGGCCTCTTCATGAAAAACAAACGATACCAGCCCTATCTCGCAGCAGGAGTGACAGCGTTCTTTGTCATTTCCGCCGCGATCGTCCTGCATTTTCTGTTGTTGCGGCATGATACCGTGTTCGCTTTTATCGGTTCTGTCTGCAGCATCCTTCGCCCCATCTTCATGGGCGTGGTACTGGCATTTCTGCTTTTGCCCGTACAGCGGCACATCATTAGCTTTGCCAACACCTGTCTGCCTACCAGGGCAACACAGGGTCCCCGCGGCCGCAAGGTTATCAATCTGATCTCTATTTTTCTCAGTCTGATCTTTGCCGCCCTGATCATTTACATCCTGCTGGCAATGCTTCTTCCTCAGCTGTATCTGAGCGTGATCAGTTTCGTGCAGGATATCCCCGATCATATCCGGGACATTCAGGAATGGCTGCGCACCATCTGGGAGGATAATCCCGAGTTCCAGGCAACTGTGCTGTATTACTACAACGACATGGCCGCAGCTCTGCAGCAGTGGCTCTCTTCCAGCATTCTTCCCAATTTGGAGTCCGCCGCCACCGCTTTCAACTGGCTGCGCACCCAGGTGTTCCCCAGTCTGACCGGCATGGTCATCGGCCTGTCCACCATTGTGACCACTACCACTGCGCTCGTGACCGATCTGCTGGTCGCTGTCATCGCTTCTGTCTATATTCTGGCCCGCAAGGATATCTTCGCCGCACAGAGTAAGAAGATCGTTTACAGCGTTTTCCCCACCAAGTGGGGCGATGCCATTGTAGCCGAGGCGCGCAGTGCCTATCGCATCCTGAGCGGCTTTATCAATGGCAAGCTGCTGGACTCTCTGATCATCGGCATCATCGCCTTCATCAGCTGCAACATCTTTGACTTCCCGTATCCCACACTGGTGGCCACCATCATCGGCGTGACCAATGTCATCCCGTTCTTCGGCCCCTTTATCGGCGCGGTACCCTGTTCTATCCTGATTTTCCTCGTTTCTCCTATGAAGTGCCTGTATTTCGTCATTTTCATTCTGGTGCTTCAGCAGTTTGACGGCAATATCCTCGGCCCCAAGATCCTCGGCGATTCCACCGGTCTGGCATCTTTCTGGGTTCTGTTCTCCATCCTCCTGTTTGGCGGCCTGTTCGGTTTTGCCGGCATGGTGCTGGGCGTCCCCGTGTTTGCCATGGTTTATTCCATCCTGCAGCGGCTGGTCTATCGCGGGCTGCGCCGCCGGGGACTGTCCATCAACACCGAGGACTATCTGGGAAAAACCGGCCCTCTTGCCAAACGAAACGAATCCCCCGATACTGAAATTTAAAATCTGAAACGCCCGCCGAATGGCGGGTGCTCGTAAAACAGTTAAACCAAAAATTTAACTAATTTACGGCATCTGTCAGACGGGGTTGGCTAAACAAAAGTTAGCGATACTTGGTTTGATAACCGAGTATCGCTTCTTTTTTTACCCGTAAAAAGCTTTTGTGGAGGTACATATGATGCAGGAACTGAACTATACCCTTTGCGGTAATTACTATATTCCCGATATTGGTTTGCCGAAGGAAACCAGACCCATTGGTCGTTGAGGGCGTATGCACAGAGATTATATCAAGGAGCATAATCCCATTCGCTTTAACGATCTGTGTCTCAGCGGCGAACTGTGGACGTATCTGGCTGATTTGAACGAGCAGGCACAGAGTCGTCTTGAACTTATCATTGAGCAAATGAAAGCCGCTGAGGGCGTGACAGAGGAACTGAAAGCCGCCGACCAGATGGCATGGGTCGGGGCCATGAACAGCATCCGCCACCGGGCAGAGGAAATCATCCTCCGTGAGATGATCTACGAGGAGGATGCAGTATGAGAATCCTTGAAGAATTTTGGTATGGCAACATCGAGCCGACCGAGTATGACACATCTTCCAACAAAGAGTACAAGAAATTAGTGGAGCTGATCTGCAGGAACGAAGAAAAGCTCCGTGCCACCATGACAGACGAACAGAAGGAACTGTTTGAGAAGTACACCGATTGTGTGCGGGAAAATCAGGTCATTACAGATTGCCTGATTTTCCAGAACGGTTTTAAGCTGGGTGCCAGAATGATGTTAGAAGTCATGGAAGAATAACAATTCTAATTAAAAGCAATCAGCCGAGCAGTAGTTTGCTGCTCGGCTGATTTTGCATGTATCATTACTGAAAACTGTGCTCGGAAACAAAAGGCAGTAAGACAAACATTATGATAGATACCGTTTCGATTACCTGTATAAGCTCACTTGGATCATTTTGATTGCTTATAGTTGTTTCAATTTCTTCGTAACAACCAAAGAAAAGCTGCACAACATTTAGCAATTCACTGTTCTGCTCATTTGCATTTTCAATCAGTTTGCTTACGATAT
>JAZQVX010000154.1:0-11083 GCA_045632045.1 Lawsonibacter sp. | reverse complement strand
CTCCGCCAACACCAAGCACCCCGTGGAGCAGGGTCTGTGGGGCTCCTTCGAGGTCTTCTTTGACACCTTCGTGGTCTGCTCCATCACCGCGCTGTCCATTATCCTCAGCGGCATGTGGACTGAGGGTACCACCGGCGGCGCGCTGGCTCTGGGCGCTTTCGGCAGCAGCTTCGGCTTCATCGGCAGCGCCATGCTGGCCATCATCATGGTCAGCTTCACCGTCACCACCTCCGGCGGCTGGTTTGCCTACTATCTGGCCATTCTGGAGCACATGAACATGAAGGAGAACACCTTCTCCAAGGCGCTGATGAAGATCTTCTACGCCACCCGCGCTCTGCCCGGCGTGCTGTGGACCATCTATCTGGTCAAGACCGGCAACACCGGCTTCATCTGGACTGTGGTGGATATTACTTCCGCCATCCCCACCTTCGTCAATGTGTTCGTGATCCTGATCCTGTCCGGCGACTACTTCATGCTGCTCAAGGATTACAAGGCCCGCTATATGAACGAGGGCAAGGTCGACGAAAAGACCAAGCTGTTTTACGAGGAGTAAATCAAATAACAGGAGACTTCCCGCCGGAAGTCTCCTGTTTACGCACATAGGAGGACAACTATGAAAACCATCTATTACAACGGCCGGGTCTATACCGGCAAGCTCCCTCTGGTGCAGGCCTTCGCGGTGGAGGGGGACAAGTTCACCTTCGCCGGTTCCGATGAGCAGGCTCTGGCCCTGTGGGCGGAGGGAGATGAGAAGGTGGATCTGGGCGGCAAGTTCGTCTGCGCCGGTTTCAACGACAGCCACATGCACCTGCTCAACTACGGTCAGTCCCTGAACATGGCCCCCCTGTATGCCCACACCGGCTCTTTGGAGGAGATGCTCACCTGCCTGAAGGACTTTATGGCCGCCAATCCCGGCATCCGGGGGGAGTGGCTCATGGGTCGCGGCTGGAATCAGGATTATTTCTCCGATGTGCATCGGATGCCCACCCGCTGGGATCTGGACACCGTTTCCGCGCAGGTGCCCATCTGCGCCGTGCGGGCCTGCGGTCACGCGCTGGTGCTGAACAGTAAGGCCATCGAGCTGCTGGGCATCACCGCCGACACCCCGCAGCCCGAGGGCGGCCAGATCGTGCTGGAAAACGGCGTCCCCAACGGCATTTTCTTCGACAACGCCATGGAGCCCATCTATGAGTCCATCCCTGTCCCCGGCCGGGAGGAGCTGAAGAACATGATCCGCTCCGCCTGCAAGGCCCTGAACGCCTACGGTGTCACCAGCAGCCAGAGCGACGACTACTGCGTCTTCCGCAGTGTCCACTGGAAGGAGATCAACGAGGCCTACCGGGAGCTGGAGCGCTCCGGCGAGCTCACCGTCCGCGTGTACGAGCAGAGCAACTTCACCGACCTGCCCTCCCTGACCGAGTTTGTGGAGGGGGGCAATATCACCGGCGCCGGCAGCGAGTTCTTTAAAATCGGCCCGCTGAAGATGCTGGGCGACGGCGCCCTGGGCGCCCGCACCGCCTTCCTCAGCCGCCCCTATGCCGACGACCCCACCACCTGCGGCATCCCCGTGTTCTCTCAGGAAACCTTTGACGAGCTCATCGGCTACGCCAACGCCCACGGGATGCAGACCGCCGTCCACACCATCGGCGATGCCTGTCTGGATCGGGTGCTGTCCGCTTTGGACAAGGCGCTGGAGGCCAATCCCCGGGAGGATCACCGCCACGGCATCGTCCACTGCCAGATCTGCCGTCCCGAGCAGCTGGACAAGATGGCGCAGATGAAGCTGCACATCTATGCCCAGAGCATCTTCCTCGATTACGACATCCACATCGTGGAGCAGCGTGTGGGCAAGGAGCTGGCCGCCGCCAGTTACAGCTGGAAGACCCTGCTGGACAAGGGTGCCACCGTTTCCAACGGCACCGATTGCCCCGTGGAGCTGCCCTTTGCCATGGGCGGTCTGCAGTGCGCCGTCACCCGACAGGATCTGAAGGGCAGCGTGCCCCCCTACCTCCCCCACGAGGCATTTGACCTGCAGGAGGCTCTGGACAGCTACACCGCCGCCGGCGCCTACGCCTCCTTCGAGGAGGGCATCAAGGGCAGGATCCAGCCCGGTATGCTGGCCGACTTCGTGGTGCTGGGGGAGGATCCCTTCGCCGTCGATCCCGCCGCCATCAAGGACATTTCCGTGGAGATGACCGTGGTGGGTGGACGGATGGTTTACAGCCGCTGATAGCCGTTTTTTGGAAGAGGAGGAAAATTTTGTGCAACATTCTTTACTTCGCTAAAAAAATTCGCCGTAAATTCGTGGAAATATATCAAAAAAAACTCTACCAAAGTAGAGCGAAATAGAGTATAATAGATTTCACTAAGCGTTACGCTTAATAACTGAAGTGAAAAGGAGCAACACACAATGAGCATTAAAGTTGGTATTAACGGCTTTGGCCGTATCGGCCGCATGGTCTTCCGCGCCAGCCTGAATCATCCCGAGATCGAGATCGTTGGCATCAACGACCTGTGTCCCGCTGAGTACCTGGCATATATGCTGAAGTACGACACCATGCACGGCAAGTGCGAGGCTGAGATCGGTCACACCGAGAACGCCATTGTCGTCAACGGCAAGGAGATCCCCGTCTCCGCTGAGCGCAACCCCGCCGATCTGCCCTGGGGCAAGCTGGGTGCTGAGTATGTCGTCGAGTCCACCGGTCTGTTCCTGACCAAGGACAAGGCTCAGGGCCACCTGGACGCCGGCGCCAAGAAGGTCATTATGTCCGCTCCCTCCAAGGACGACACCCCCATGTTCGTCTGCGGCGTCAACCTGGACAAGTACACCACCGACATGAACTTCGTCTCCAACGCCTCCTGCACCACCAACTGCCTGGCTCCCATCGCCAAGGTTCTGAACGATAACTGGGGCATCACCGAGGGTCTGATGACCACCGTCCACTCCGTTACCGCCACTCAGAAGACCGTTGACGGTCCCTCTCTGAAGGACTGGCGCGGCGGCCGCGCTGCCACCGGCAACATCATCCCCTCCTCCACCGGCGCCGCCAAGGCTGTTGGTAAGGTCATCCCCGAGCTGAACGGCAAGCTGACCGGTATGTCCATGCGCGTTCCCACCCTGGATGTCTCCGTCGTCGACCTGACCGTCAACCTGGCCAAGCCCGCCAAGTACGAGGAGATCTGCGCCGCCATGAAGGCCGCTTCCGAGGGCGAGCTGAAGGGCGTTCTGGGTTACACCGACGAGGCCGTCGTTTCTTCCGACTTCCTGGGTGACACCCGCACCTCCATCTTCGACGCTGATGCCGGTATTGCTCTGACTGACACCTTCGTCAAGGTCGTCTCCTGGTACGACAACGAGATCGGCTACTCCAACAAGGTTCTGGAGCTGATCGAGCACATGTACTCCGTCGACCACAAGTAATTCGACAAACATCAAACGCACGCTGTGAAAACAGCGTGCGTTTTTTTGCCCTCTCAGTCAGCTTCGCTGACAGCTGGAGGTGAATTGCCCCGGAGGGGCAAGAGAGGCCACCCTGGGGTGCTCCCAAAGGGAGAGCCAAGGGTGTGCCCCCAAAGCCTCCCCTGTGTAAGGGGAGGTGGCCGAGCGCAGCGAGGTCGGAGGGGTTGCCGTACCGCCGGTCAATCCGTAGGGGCGGGTGTCCCTACCCGCCCGTCCCCAATCGTCTGCGGGCCGATGAGGGCATCGGCCCCTACACACTGCATCTGAGAAATTGTCCCGAAATAAACCAAACCACGCTTCTCCTTTGGGAGAAGCGTGGTTTTCTGTCACCTTGCGCACACGGCGGTGCGGGTATCTATTTTGGGATTTGACTCACAGCACGGAAACGGTGAAGGCCAGGGTCATGGCCAGAACACCGGCGCTGGCCATGATGTCCATGATCCATGCGCTGATGCCGGCGGCGCGGCGGGCGCGGGACCGGGGGCGGGGAGCAGACTCGGACTCGCGGGTCCACAGGAGGGGATTGACCTCCAGATCCTCTTCGGGCTGCTCCACGGTCTGTTCCAGACGGCGGCGATACTCGTTGAAGTCGATGACATTATCACGAACGCCAAGGCGATAACTGGTGGTGTAGATGGTCTGCATGAAATTCCCTCCGCTTCTTTAAGTTGAGTTGAGTATATCAGGGAAAAAGCCCCATAAATGTCGCTGTATCCCGAACCTTGTCGAGAACGAATGTTCTATAAGGAGAATACAACAAATGTTCGAAGATGTCAAGAGGGAATCGAACATTTTTTCGAATGCTGTTTGGGAGAAAAAACCGTCGAGAAGTCCTTGACGGTGTCTTGGGTTGTGGGGTAAAATAATGGGGTCTGATACCACAGTAAAGGGGCGCTTTGACATGATGAGAGGCGGATTCGACAACGAGAAATATCTGCAGATGCAGTCTGAGCATATCAGACAGCGCATTGACCAGTTTGGCGGCAAGCTCTATCTGGAGTTTGGCGGCAAGCTGTTTGACGACTATCATGCCTCCCGCGTGCTGCCCGGATTTGCTCCCGACAGTAAGATCCGTATGCTGGAGCAGCTCAAGGACAACGCGGAGATCGTCATCGTCATCAACGCCGCCGACATTGAGAAGAACAAGGTCCGCGGCGATCTGGGCATCACCTATGATGTGGATGTGCTGCGCCTGATCGATATTTTCCGCTCCCGCGGCCTGTATGTGGGCAGCGTCGTGGTCACCCAGTACGCCGGTCAGTCCGCCGCCGACGCCTTCAAGGTGCGTCTGGAGGAGCTGGGCGTGAAGGTCTATCG
Organism: Lawsonibacter sp.; assembly: GCA_045632045.1. Classification (GTDB taxonomy): domain Bacteria; phylum Bacillota; class Clostridia; order Oscillospirales; family Oscillospiraceae; genus Lawsonibacter. The sequence goes on along the minus strand of JAZQVX010000154.1, from coordinate 6,306 downwards.
CCATCTGCGCATTGAGGGCTACCCCCACAACATCTCCCGCATTGTCAGCGACGAGGGCTTCGGCGCCAACGACTATGTGGAAACCACCCGGCCTCTGGTGGTGCTGACCGCTCCCGGTCCCGGCAGCGGCAAGATGGCCACCTGCCTGTCCCAGCTGTATCACGACCACAAGCGGGGCATCGTGGCCGGTTATGCCAAGTTTGAGACTTTCCCCATCTGGAATCTCCCCCTGAAGCACCCTGTCAATCTGGCCTATGAGGCCGCCACCGCCGATCTGGACGATGTGAACATGATCGACCCCTTCCATCTCCAGGCTTACGGCGAGACGACCGTCAACTATAACCGGGATGTGGAGATCTTCCCCGTCCTGGCCGCGATTTTCGAGCATATCACCGGTGAGTGCCCCTATAAGTCCCCCACCGACATGGGCGTGAATATGGCGGGCAACTGCATCTATGACGACGACGCCTGTCAGGACGCCGCCCGTCAGGAGATCATCCGCCGGTACTATACCGCCCTGTGCGACCGCCGCAACGGCCGAGGCAGCGACAACACCATTTTCAAGCTGGAGCTGCTGATGCGTCAGGCAGGCGCCGCCCCCGAGCTGCGCCCCACCATTGCCAGTGCCCTGACTCTGGCCGAGGAGACCGGCGAGCCCGCCATGTCCATCCAGCTCCACGACGGCACCGTTGTGAACGGCAAGACCTCTGAACTGATGGGCTGTTCCGCCGCCGCACTGCTCAACGCCCTGAAGTATCTGTCCAATGCCGGGGGGCAGGGTGTCCATCTGGTGGCCCAGTCCGCCATTGAGCCCATTCAGACCCTGAAGGTGAAGTACCTCGGTTCTGAGAATCCCCGCCTGCACAGTGATGAGATCCTCATCGCCCTGGCCTCCTCCGCCAACGCCGATCCCAAGGCCGCCGCGGCCATGGATGTCATCTCCAAGCTGAAGGGCTGTCAGGCTCACTGCTCCGTCATGCTCTCCCCCAACGATCTGGACACCTATAAGCGACTGGGCATCCAGCTCACCTGTGAGCCCCAGTACCAGACCAACAAGCTCTATCACAAGTAATTTCCGATCCCCCGCTCGGCCGAGCGGGGGATTTTTTGTTCCGTCCGGCAGTTTACTTTATTATCACGGGAAACTACACCTTGAACGAAACTGAAGACAGCGGTATAATAAGACCGTGAGGTGTCAGATTATGCCATTAAATAGAAATATTTGGGCGAATCCGACAGAATAAGAGACTGAAGGAAAGGAGGAAACACTATGTTGCAGAAAACAGCGCAGCAGGCACTGGAGCTGGGCAAGCCCATGACTGCCCGGGGCCATGTTGCCACCTATATCCCTGAGCTGGGTAAGGCCGATCCCGCCAAGCTGGGCGCCTGCATCTACACCGCTGAGGGCGAGAAGATCTGTGTGGGCGACTGCAATACCCGCTTCAGCATTCAGAGTGTGTCCAAGATCATCAGCCTGGCCATCGCTCTGGAGGTTTACAGCAAGGAGCTGGTCTTTGAGAATGTGGGCATGGAGCCCTCCGGCGATTCGTTCAACTCCCTGCTGAAGCTGGAGAATGCCGACGGCACCCCCTATAACCCCCTGATCAATGCCGGCGCACTGGTCATCTCCAGCTATCTGGTGCAGATGTATACCTTTGAGGAACTGCTGGAGACCACCCGGAAGCTGTGTATGGATCCCGATATCGTGCTGGATATCAAGGTCTGTCACTCCGAGATGTCCAACCTGTCCCGCAACCGCGCCATTGCCTATCTGCTGGAGAGCAAGGGTGTGCTCAACGCCAATGTGGAGCGGACTCTGGACTATTATGTCAAGATGTGCTCTCTGAGCGTCACTGCCGAGAGTCTGGCCAACTTCGGCCTGATCCTGGCCTGCGACGGCGTCAACCCCGCCACCGGCGAGCGGATGCTGAAGGAGGAAACTGCCCGCATCGTCAAGACCATCATGCTCACCTGTGGTATGTATGACGGTTCCGGCGAGTTCGCCGTCCGTGTGGGCATGCCCACCAAGAGCGGCGTGGGCGGCGGTCTGCTCTCCGTCGTGGACGGTGAGCTGGGCATCGGCATCTACGGCCCCGCTCTGGATGAGAAGGGCAACAGCATCGGCGGCATCACCATGCTGGAGTACATCTCCAGGGAGATGGATTACCACATGTTTGGTGACCGCAGAAAGAAAAAGTAAATAAAAATAAGGAGAGAGAAAAATGTTAGACATGTATGGCAAGTTTATCGGCTCCATCAGCAACGCAATGTATTCTTACATTCTGATCGTTCTGCTGATTGGCGGCGGTATCTACTTCACCGTGCGCACCGGTTTCGTTCAGCGTCTGCTGGTCGAGGCCTTCCGCGTCATTCTGGAGCCCGCTGAGGACAAGGAGAAGGAGTCCATCTCCGCTTTCCAGTCCATGATGATCTCCACCGCTTCCCGCGTTGGTACCGGCAACATCGCCGGTGTTTCCACCGCCATCTGCACCGGCGGCCCCGGCGCCGTGTTCTGGATGTGGGTCATCGCCCTGCTGGGTATGGCCACCGCCTTCGTCGAGGGCACTCTGGCTCAGGTCTATAAGCGCCGCGGCGAGAACGGCTCCTGCTACGGCGGCCCCTCTTACTACATCGAGTCCACCCTGAAGAGCCGCGGCCTGGGCGTTACCTATGCCGTGTTTATGATCCTGACCTACATGGTGGGCTTCAACCTGGTCGCCTCCTTCAATGTGGCTGACTCCTTCAAGACCTACAGCTTCTACAACGCCGACACCACCCCCATGATCGTCGGTATCGTGCTGGCAGTCTTCTTCGCTCTGTGCATTCTGGGCGGCGGCAAGAAGATCGCCGATGTCACCTCCTTCCTGGTTCCCATCATGGGCGGTCTGTACATTGCTGCCGCTGTGCTGGTCATCGTGCTGAATGTGAAGCTGCTGCCCTCCGTCTTCGCTTCCATCTTCGCCAGCGCCTTTGACTTCCAGGCCATCTTCGGCGGCTTCGCCGGTTCCTGCGTCATGCTGGGCATCAAGCGCGGCCTGTTCTCCAACGAGGCCGGCGTCGGTGCTTCCGCCTCCGCTTCCGGTTCCGCTTCCGTTTCCCACCCCGTCAAGCAGGGTCTGGTTCAGGTCCTGTCCGTCTTCCTGGACACCATCGTGATCTGTACCGCCACCGCTCTGCTGTGCATGTGCTCCGGCGTTGAGGCTACCGGTGACATCGCCGGTATGGCTTATGTTCAGGCCTGTATCTCTGCCGTCTTCGGTCAGGCCGGTGTCATCTTCATCACCATCGCCCTGATCCTGTTCGCCTTTACCACTCTGATCGGCAACTACTTCTTCGCTGAGACCGGTATCGTCTACCTGTTCGGCAAGAAGCCCTCCAAGGGAACCCTGCTGGGCATCCGCGTCTTCGCCATCGCCATCGTTCTGGTCGGCGCCGTGGCTTCTCTGGGCGTGGTTTGGGATACCGCCGATGTGCTGATGGGTCTGATGGCCATCATCAATGTCCCCGTCATCTTCCTGCTGTCCAAGACCGCTGCCAACTGCCTGAACGACTATGTCGCTCAGAAGAAGGCCGGCAAGAACCCCGTGTTCAAGGCTTCCTCCATCAACCTGAAGGAAGAGACCGATTTCTGGAACTAAGTTCAGTTTCTGAGATGTTCAAGAGCGCACCGCTTCACGCGGTGCTCTCTTTTTTACTTGGGTAATGGACGAAAGTGGGACGGCATGCTATAATAGCAGAAAATACCATCCCACAGGAGGAATTTATCATGTATTTACCCGATATTCATAAAATCTGGCTGGCCACCGGCGAGGACCGCGTCTATCTGGAGCCCTCGATGGCCAAGCGCCACGGTCTCATCGCTGGTGCCACCGGTACAGGCAAGACTGTCACCCTGAAGGTGCTGGCCGAGTCCTTCAGCGACATGGGCGTGCCTGTGTTTCTGGCCGACATCAAGGGCGATCTGTCCGGCATGGTGAACATGGGCGTGGAGACCAAGCACATTCTCCGCTCCATCGACAACATGAAGATCGAAAACTTCGACTATACCGCCTATCCTGTCCGGTTCTGGGATGTGTACGGCAAGCAGGGACATCCTGTCCGCACCACCATCACCGAGATGGGACCCGATCTGCTGGCCCGCCTGCTGGGGCTGAACGACACCCAGAGCGGCGTTCTGCGCATCGTGTTCCGCATCGCTGACGACAAGGGTCTGCTGCTCATCGACCTGAAGGATCTGCGCTCCATGATCCAGTATGTTGGCGACAACGCCAAGGAGTTTAAGCTGACCTACGGCAACATCTCCTCCCAGTCCGTGGGTGCCATTCAGCGCGCGCTGATGACGCTGGAGGACGAGGGTGCCGAGGCCTTCTTCGGGGAGCCCGCCCTGGACATCGCCGACTGGGTGGACTGGGACGACAACGACCGGGGCGTGATGAACATTCTGGAGTGTCAGGAGCTGTTCCAGCACCCCCTGCTTTACAGCACCTTCCTGTTGTGGATGCTCACCGAGCTGTATGAGATGCTCCCCGAGGCCGGTGATCTGGACAAGCCCAAGCTGGCCTTCTTCTTCGACGAGGCACACCTGCTCTTCGACGGCGCCCCCAAGGCGCTGGTGGACAAGGTGGAGCAGGTGGTGCGCCTGATCCGCTCCAAGGGCGTGTCCGTCTGGTTCATCACCCAGAACCCCTCCGATCTGCCTGACAGCGTGCTGGGTCAGATCGGCAACCGGGTGCAGCACGCCCTGCGGGCCTACACCCCCAAGGATCAGAAGGCTCTGCGGGCCGCCGCACAGTCCTTCCGCGCCAACAAGAATTTCGACACCGAGGAGGCTCTGCAGGCCCTCGGCGTTGGTCAGGCTCTCATTTCCGTGCTGGATGAGGAGGGTGTCCCCTCCGTGGTGGAGCAGGCCGGTGTGCTGCCTCCCCGCAGCTCCATGAAGGCCGCCGCCCCCGAGGAGATCGCCGCAGCCGTCAAGGACAGCCCCATGGCTGAGCGCTACAACAACAGCGAGGATCGCCGCAGCGCCTATGAGATGCTGGAGGAGGTTCGCGCCGAGGCACAGGAGCAGGCCGAGCGTGAGGCCAAGGAGGCTGAGAAGGAGAAACAGCGCCTCCAGAAGGAAAAGGAGAAGGCCGCCAAGAGCCGCTCCACCGCCTCCCGCAGTACCTCCACCCGCAAGCGCCAGTCTGCCCTGGAAAAGACCGTCAACAAGACCATCTCCACCGCCGCCAACACCGTGGGCCGTGAGCTGGGCAAGCAGCTCATCCGGGGCCTGTTCGGGAACTTGAAGAGATAAAGGAACCGCCGCACCAGAGCCTCCCTCAGTCAGCTTCGCTGACAGCTCCCTTTACACAAGGGAGCCTTTGGCGGGCGTTTGACGAAGAATATATAAAAAACCCGACCTGCGTGTAAATACAGGTCGGGTTTTGATGTTTCTATTATTCCTCATCCAGTTTGAGGACAGCCATGAAAGCTTCGGTAGGCAGCTGAACGGTACCGGGTACGCATTTTCTTCTTGCCGTCCCAGACGGCTTACGCCGTGCGGGAACCCTTTTGCTTAAAATGCTCGGGCGGAGTGAATCCGCCCTGCGCAAATTCTCCGCTGCGCTTCGAATTTTGGAAGGCAAGAAGAAAATGTTTTACTCCTCATCCAGTTTGAGAACAGCCATGAAAGCTTCGGTAGGCAGCTGAACGGTACCCAAGGTACGCATTTTCTTCTTGCCTTCCTTCTGCTTCTCCAGCAGCTTCTTCTTACGGGTGATGTCGCCGCCGTAGCACTTGGCCAGAACATCCTTGCGCATGGCCTTGACGGTCTCGCGGGCGATGACCTTGCCGCCGATGGCGGCCTGCACGGGGATCTCGAAGAGCTGGCGGGGGATGTTCTCCTTCAGCTTTTCGCAGATGCGGCGGGCGCGGGCGTAGGCCTTCTCACGGTGGGCGATGAAGGACAGAGCGTCCACCTGATCGCCGTTGAGGAGCATGTCCACCTTCACCAGTTCGCTCTTCTCATAGCCCTCCAGCTCATAGTCCAGAGAGGCGTAGCCCTTGGTGCGGGCCTTGAGGGCGTCGAAGAAGTCGTAAATGATCTCGCCGATGGGCATGGAGTAGTGGATCTCCACCAGATTGGTGTCCAGATACTGCATGTCCTTGAAAATGCCCCGGCGGTCCTGACACATGGGCATGATGTTGCCCACATAGTCGGGGGGCGCGATGATGGACACCTTGGCGTAGGGCTCCCGGGACTCCACGATGGAGCCGGGATCGGGGTAGTTGTGGGGGTTGTCAACACGGACCACGCTGCCGTCG
>JAZQVX010000153.1:0-7100 GCA_045632045.1 Lawsonibacter sp. | reverse complement strand
GGAGGATTACATCCTCGAGGAGATGTATCTCCCCGGCAACCCCTATATGCGGGAGACCCATTTTGAGGTCCCCGAGGGGGAGGTCTTTGTGCTGGGCGACAACCGCAACGGCTCCACCGACTCCCGGGACGAGCGCCTTGGCACCATCGACGAGGGGTATATCCTCGGCCGCGCCGTGGCCGCCGTGTGGCCTATGAATAAAATTGGGTTGATTTAAAATGCAGAATGCAGGAATGCAGAATGCAGAATGCCCTCTCCGACCTCACTTCGTTCGGCCACCTCTCCCAGAGGGAGAGGCAAGGTTTCTGTGGTCGAAATCGGCGCAGGGGGGAAGGCGTTGACAGAGTCCCCTTACAGACAAAATGACCTTCTTGTATTGCTACAAGAAGGTCATTTTTCGTCTTCGCTCAGATTTTCCAGAGCCACACGGACGGCCTCTACCACAAAGGCGGAGAAAGTGCAGTTGGTTCCCTGAATGGCCTGTTCGACTTCGTCGATGATGTCATTGGGAAAACGAATGGACTTGGATGTGGTCTGGGGCACAGCAGGAATCTTGAATTTTTTCATCTCTTATCACCTGAGTCTAGATTAGCAAGACAGGTGTCATTCGTATGCATTACAAAATGTCTTGCAAAAAGGGAGGAACACAGGTATGATGGTGACAGAGGTGAAGATTATGTATCAGAAAATGTATTACACACTTTTTAATGCCGTGACAGATGCCCTGCGGGCGATGGAAGAGAACAATTACGGCATTGCACAGCAGATTCTGAAGACTGCGCAGCAGCAGGCGGAGGAAATTTTTCTGGATACGGAAGAATAAAACAAAAAGCCATCCCATACGGGATGGCTTTTTATTTTCCTCAATTAGATGATGGACAGAGCCAGGGTCAGCACGATGAAAGCGATGGCGACCCACTTGGTCATCTTAGCCAGCTTGGCGTCCAGGCTCTTGGCCTTGTTCTTGGACAGGAAGGTGTCAGCGCCGCCGGCGATGGCGCCGGACAGGCCAGCACTCTTGCCGGACTGCAGCATGACGACAGCGATCAGGGCCAGGGACAGGATCACCTGGAGGACAGTGATAGCGAGCTTCATGGTTCAAATCTTCCTTTCAACGCTTGGACGGCCAAGCGAAAGTTCACGAATTTCCGGCTTTTCAGCCAGAATCACAAAAAATCATAACACAATGCGCCCGGAAATGCAAGAACTTTTCCAAAAAAAGCGGAAATTGCAAGGGATTGTGCTTTGCAGGGAGGTGGAGCCACAAGATAATGCAGAGGGCGGCAAAGGCCCCCTTGTGTAAAGGGAGCTGTCGAGCGAAGCGAGACTGAGGGGGTAAACTGTGGATGCTGACCGCAGACCCCCTCCGTCACGGCTTGCGCCGTGCCACCTCCCCCGCAAGGGGGGAGGCTTCATTCATCAGATGTATGCGATGGTCTCCACCTCGACCAGCACATCCTTGGGCAGGCGGCCCACCTCCACGGCGGAGCGGGCGGGGCAGTTTTCGGTGTAATAGGAGGCATAGACGGCGTTCATGGCGGCAAAATCGTTCATGTCCTTGAGGAAGACGGTGGTCTTGACCACATCGTCAAAGGTGGCGCCGGCCTCGGTGAGGATGGCCTTCACATTCTCAAAGACCTGCTTGGCCTGAACGGTGACATCGCCCTCCACCACAGCGCCGGTGGCGGGGTCCAGAGGGATCTGGCCGGAGATAAAGAGCAGGTTGCCGGCCTTCACAGCCTGAGAGTAGGGGCCGATGGCGGCGGGGACGTTGGCGGTGGAAATGATCTCTTTCATAATAAACATCCTTTCTTCGCCCTCTCCGTCACGGCTTCGCCGTGCCACCTCCCCCAAAGGGGGAGGCAAGGGGGCGTATCTTGGCTCCCCCTTTGGGGGAGCTGTCGAGCGTGAGCGAGACTGAGAGGGCGTATATACCGTAGATTAAAACATTTTGCCCGTGGGCGCATATAGGGTGGCGCCGTCCTCGCAGGACATCTCCAGATAGCCCTCGTCCACCAGATACTCCACGAAGAAGCGCACATTGCGCTCAAAGCGCAGGGAGCGGCGGGGCTGGCGGGTCAGGAGCTTGTAGTGGGCGCACACCCGGCGGTTGATCTCGGAGAAGGAGGTGGGCTCCTTCACCATGGAGAGGATCTCCTCTGCCCTGCGGAGGACGAGGGCATCGTTGTCCCGGACAAGGGCGGGGAAATCCGCCCCGGGGCAGATGCCTTTATGGGCGATGATGTAGTGGCTGTGTCGGGTCTTTCCCAGCTTCTCGCGGCTCTTGAAGGCGGCCGCATGGTGGAGAGCGTAGGGAAGCTTTGCGTCCTGATTTTCCCGGCTGAGCAGGGCATCGGCCACATAGCACACATTGTCGGGAGTGACCACGCAGATGTGGCCGGAGGAGTGGCCGGGGGTCTGGATGATGCCAAAGTTTACCCCGCAGAACTCGAAGTCGCAGTCCTCGGAGGGGATGATGACATCGGGTGTGTGCACCATGCAGATACACTCCCGCTCCACGATGCCGGGGGTCAGGGTGAGGAAATAACACTTGAGGGTGCTGACGGTGGAACACATACCCGCCTCGGGGAAGGTCATGGCGATTTTGGTGCCGTACTTCTCCTGCAGATAGCCGTTGTTGGCGCAGTGATCCACATGGGAGTGGGAGGTGAGGACGCCGATGGGGGTCAGTCCATAGTGGGTCAGACTGTCCTCCAGATCCTGCCGCTCGATGAGCAGACCGGTGTCCAGCAGAATGCACCTGTCCTCCCCCACCTTATACAGGGGGATGAGCTCCTCCCCCTCGAGGACATAGGTATTCCCTTTCACCAAAGTCAGTTTCATGTCAGTTCCTCCAAAATCTCTCCCTCCCGTTTGTGGCAGGTGAAGAGGAGAATTTGCTGGTTCCCGGACAGCTCACGCAGCAGAATCAGCGCCAGCTTTGCGCGCTCATCGTCGAAGGCGGCCAGAGCGTCGTCCAGCATGATGGGGGGCAGGTCGGGCAGGCAGAGCTTGCACACCGCCAGCCGCACCGCCAGATAGAGCTGGTCGGCAGTGCCCCGGGAGAGGTACAGCGCGGAGTGGGGCAGGATGTCCCCGGCCCGGGCGGTTTCGCCCTCCAGCTCCCGGTTGAGGGAGAGGCGCTCATACCGCTGTCCGGTGAGGCGGGCGAAATATGCCCCGGCGCACTCGTTGAGCTGGGGAGAGAAGCGCTGCTGCAGGGACTCGTTGGCGGCGGCCAGGGCGGTCAGGGCGATGGAGATGGCCTCATGCTCGGTTTTGCGGCGGTTCAGTTCCCCCTCCAGCTGTTCACAGCGGGCGTACAGGGCGGCGTAGTCCCCCATGACCTGCTGCTGTCCCAGAGCGCGGCTGAGCTCCTGCCGGGCCTGAGTGAGGCGGCTTGCGGTCTGGGCCAGGGCGGCCCGGGTCTGCTCCTCAGAGCGGTCGGGGTTGTGGAGCATCTCCAGCGTCTGGAAGGGCTGTCCCCCCTGCTGTTCCAGATCCTCCCGGCGCATGCGGCACTGCTCCACCCGCTCCCGGGCGGCGGTGATCTCGTGCTCGATGCTCAATGCCCGGGACAGGGCGGCGGAGCAGCCGAAGAGCTCCTTCACCTCGGGGGCGAAGGTGTGGACAAAGGCGAAAATATCGTGGTGGGTGTTCTCTTTCCGGGCCATGCGGTCGTTCAGGGCTCCGTGGACGGCCTTCACCCGGTCGGCGCAGGTCTGGGCGTGGGCGCAGACCGTTTCATAGTCGGTGAGCAGGGCGGCCAGCTGTTCCATGCTTTCCGCGGCGTATTTCCCGGGGATGGCGGCGGCCTGCGCCGTCAGCTTTTTCCTCTTGGAGCGGCAGACAAGGGCGATGATGTTCAGCAGGGCGGCCACGGCGGCGCCCCCACAGGTGGCCAGATAGACCTGTCCGGACAGATAGATGTCGGCGAACAGTCCGCCGAACAGGGACACGAGGGCGAGGACCAGCAGCCCCTTCCACCAGCGGTTCAGGCGCTGTCCCTTTGCGGTGAGGGACTGGTGGAGGAGCCTGTCCTCCATGACCTTGGAGCGGGCCTCCTCGGCGGAGAGGCCGGGGAAGTGGTCGCTCCGGGCGGCGGCCTGTGCCTGCTCATAATCGGACTCGGCCTGTACCAGCTCGGTCTGGGCCTGTCTGATCTCCTCGTCCAGAACTTTCAGATATTGCAGTTCAAACTGCATCTTTTTGACCTGCTCCCGGTCGGGGAGGGGGTCGAAGCGGGCCAGTTCCCGCTCCAGCTTCTCCTGTCGGGCCAGGGCGGACTGATAGTCCTCCTCGGCCTGAGCGAAGCGGGCGTTGAGGGCTTTCTGGGCCAGACGGCGGTGGATGTCCAGCTCCCCCTCCAAGTCGGTGTGCTGCTGGTTCAGAACGGCGCAGAAGCGCTCCAGCTCGGTGACCCGGCGGCGGCACTCCTCTGAGTGCTTCAGTTCCTCCCGGGCCTGTTCCAGTTCGTTCTCAAGCTTGGGGATGAGTCCCACGGTGCGGTTGACCTTGCGGCGGTTGAGCCACTCCTTCAGGGTGGCCTGTGTGCGGGAGAAGGACACATCCTCCTGCCCGCTGGTGAGCAGGGCGGTGAGGCGCTTTTCCAGATCGGGTGCGGCGGTGACGCAGAGATCGCCGCCGATGAAGGCCGAGCGCTCAAAGACTTCCCGGCTCACCCCGGTGAGCATCACGCCGCAGTTGTCCCCTGTCATGCCGGGAACTTTTTCCCCGGTGTCGGTGTAGACGGCGGAGAAGGCGCCGAAGGGGGTGACGCCTTTCTGACCCCGGCGGACAGAGATCTCGCGGCCCTCCCATTCCACCACCATTTCGCCCTCCATGGGCGCCCCAGACCAGGGCAGATAGCGGTTTTTGGGGGACAGATAGCCCTTTTTGTCCCGGTCACGGGTGTCGATGCCGTAGAGCATGGCCTTGTAGAAGGCCGCCCATGTGGACTTGCCCCCCTCGTTGGGGGCGTGGATGAGATTCAGACCCTCACCGCAGACCAGCTTTGCTTTTTCCAGTCTGCCGAAGGTGGCGGTCATGGTTTTAATGGTCATCATAGGGAAACATCCTCCCCTCCCTCCAGCGCCGCCAGTCCGAAGCGGGCGGCCAGCAGGAGCGTTTCGTTGTCGGGCTGCAGCTGACACAGCTGATACATTTTCTCTAAAAACTGCCCGGTCAGATCGTCGGTGCCCTGCTTTGCCCACAGGTCGGTGGGCAGCACCGTTTCGTCCCGAAGCTCCAGCGCGGCGAATCGGGGGGACAGGGCGGCGCGCAGGGCGGGCATGTCCACACCCTCGCTCTCACCCACGAGGGTAATGCGGTAAAAATGGGGGGTGGTGTCCCCCTTCAGGGCGGCGAGGACGGCAGACAGGGGGTCTTTTCCCGTCACATCCACCTTGACGCGCTCATAGCGGCGGCGGCACAGGGGGACGAAGCGGGACTCCACCCGATTGGGGGCGATGCTGGGGACAAGGACGCCCTTCTCCCCTGTTTCGTCAAAGCCCCGGCCCTCGGGACAGCCGGGGTAGGCGTAGTAAGTATCCCCCGAGCGCCGGAGTCCGCTGTGGGCGTGGATGTGTCCCAGGGCCAGATAGGTCAGACCGCTGCGGGCGATCATGTCGGGGGTGGTGGGGCAGTAGGGACTGCCGGGAGTGAGGTCGGCGTGGAGACACATGAGCTTCACGGTGTCCTCCCCCTCCTCCACACCCAGCGTTTCCAGGGGGGAGAAATCCACATGGGCGGTGGGATAACCGAAGCCGTAGACCACGCAGTTTTTGTCCGGCAGGGCCACTTTTTCCACTTCGCCGGAGAAAATGTGGACATTTTCCGGGAAATCCACGGCAGTATACACCGAGTCGGCGGTGAAGGGGTCGTGGTTGCCCGGGGCGATAAAGACGGGACAGGGCATCTGTCCCAGCGTGCGGGCCAGAGCCTGCACCGTCTGGCGGTAGACCCGCTCTCCATCCAGCAGATCGCCGGGGAGGAGGACGAGATCGGCCTGCTCCGTCACCGTGAGGGCGAGCAGGTCATCCAGTAAAAGCCGCTGTTCCCCACGGCGGGCGGCGGCCAGCTCCGGGGTGAGGCCGGAGAAGGGGCTGTCCAGATGGAGGTCGGCGGCGTGAATGATTTTGAGCATAGTATATCTCCTTTCCGGAGGATGTTTGAGCTCCCTTATAGGGAAAACGGGGAGGCGTGTGTAGGGGCGAACAGTGTTCGCCCGCGGCCATGCGGCGGTTGTCGTGCGGGCGCACACTGTGCGCCCCTACAGAAAGATACTTTTCAAAAACCCCGCAAGGGGGGAGGTTTATTTATTCCTGAATATCCACCCGCTTGACGGCCACGCACTTCTTCTTCTCCGTGTCCACGGTGAAGAGAACGGCGTCCAGCTTACAGCTGCCCTCGGCCTCCTCGTGGCGGCGGGGCAGACCCCCGAGGAAGATGTTCAGGGAGTCGGCGGGCTTGATGCCCAGTACGGAGCGCCTGGGGCCGGTCATGCCCAGATCGGTGACGAAACCGGTTCCCTTGGGCAAAATCTGGCAGTCGGCGGTGGGGACATGGGTGTGGGTGCCCCAGACGCACTGGGCCTTGCCGTCCAGATACCATGCCATGGCGCCCTTTTCGCTGGTGGCCTCGGCGTGGAAGTCCAGCAGGGCGATGTCATACTCCCCCTCGTTCCGGTGCAGAAGATCGGCGGCCATTTTGAAGGGGTTGTCCAGATTGGGGTTGAGCTCGATGCGGCCCATGAGATTCATGACCGCGATGCGTGTGCCTCTGCACTTGAAGATGTGGAAGCCGCTGCCGGGTACCCGGCCGGCGTAGTTGTGGGGGCGGAGCAGGGCGGGCTCCTTCTCCATGTACTGGGCGATCTGGATGCGGTTCCAGGTGTGGTTGCCCAGGGTGATGGCATCGGCGCCGGCGTCAAAGAGCCGCTGGGCCTGTCGGGGCAGGATGCCCACGCCGGAGCAGTTTTCTCCGTTGACCACGGTGAAATGAACATCGTGTTCCGATTGCAGCTCGCGCAGGCGGCGGGACAGAATGTCCTGACCGCCCTCGCCCACCACATCGCCCACGGCGAGAATGTTGAGAAGCAT
>JAZQVX010000152.1:0-2740 GCA_045632045.1 Lawsonibacter sp. | reverse complement strand
GGATGGAGCGAGCTGCCCCGCTGGGTGAACTGGCTGGGCGCAGGGCTGTTTCTGCTGTCCTATCTGCTCTATGCCGAGGTCATGCGGGAAAACGCATACCTCTCCCGCACCATAGAGGTGCAGCAGGGACAGAAGGTGGTGGACACCGGGCTGTATGGGGTCGTCCGTCACCCCATGTACGCCGCCACCATCCTCATGTTCTGTTCCATGCCCCTGATTCTGGGCTCTCTGCCCGCTTTTGAGATCTTCCTGCTCTATCCCTTCCTCATCGCCCTGCGCATCCGGGACGAGGAAAAGCTGCTGACAGAGGAGCTGGAGGGTTACGAGGCCTATCGCAGGAAAGTGCGGTACAAAGTCATTCCCTTCATCTGGTAAAAAAACGCGGTACGCTTTGAGCGTACCGCGTTTTGTGGTGTATGGGGTTTTACAGCACAGCCTCGGTGGGGACTTCCTCGATGTTGTGCTTCTTGGCGTAACCGGTCAGCATCAGGGTCAGAGCGCCGTCGCCGGTGACATTACAGGCAGTGCCGAAGCTGTCCTGCAGGGCGAAGATGGTCAGCATCAGGCCGGTGCCGGTCTGGTCGAAGCCCAGCACGGAGATGATCAGACCCAGAGAGGCCATGACGGTACCGCCGGGGACGCCGGGAGCGCCGACGGCAAAGACGGCCAGCAGGAAGCAGAACAGCACCATGGTGCCCACGCTGGGCAGAGAGCCGTAGAGCACCTTGGACACGGTCATGACAAAGAACACCTCAGTGAGGACGGAGCCGCACAGGTGGATGTTGGCGAACAGGGGAACACCGAAGTCGGCCAGATCCTGACGCAGGACGGAGGACTTCTTGGCACAGCGCAGAGCCACGGCCAGAGTGGCGGCGGAGGACATGGTGCCCACGGCGGTGATGTAGGCGGGGCCGTAGTGCTTCACGACTTCCATGGGGTTGGAGCCGGAGTACAGACCGGCCAGACCGTACAGCACGGCCAGCCACAGATAGTGGCCCACCATGACGATCAGGATGACGATCAGGAACACGGGCAGCTGCTTGGTGATGGAGCCCTCATAGGCCAGGGCGCAGAAGGTGCCGGCGATGAAGAAGGGCAGGATGGGGATGACCACACGGGACACGATGGCCAGCACCACGGACTGGAACTCCTCCAGCAGCTTGGTGATGGTGTTGGCGCCGGTCCAGGTGGCGGCCAGACCGATCAGCACGGAGAAGACCAGAGCGGACATGACGCTCATGACGGGGGCGATCTCCAGATTGAACAGCAGTGCGGGCAGCTCGTTCAGACCCTCGGGGGAAACTTCCACGGACAGACCGGGAATGATGGCATAGCCTGCGGCCATGGACATCAGAGCGGCACACACAGAGGAGGTGTAAGCCAGCAGCAGAGCCAGACCCAGCATGCGGGAGGCGTTGCTCTTCAGACGGGTGATGGAGGGGGCGATAAAGCCGATGACGATCAGGGGCACGCAGAAGGAGATCAGAGAGCCCATGAGCGTCTTGACGGTCAGAATGGCCTGCATGGCGTTGGGGCCAAAGGCGGAGCCGCTCTCGGTCAGCGCGGAGCAGCCCAGACCGACCAGAATACCCACCACGACGCCCAGCAGAAGCTTGGCGGGCAGACTGCTAAATAATTTTTTCAAAGGAAACACGACCTTTCGGATTCATCCAGCCCGGGAAAGCGGACTGTATAGGGAGCATTATAGCATGGGAAAAGGAAAAAAACAATCGTAGTTGGCTGACAGATTTTAACCGATCAGCCCCAGATGCTCCAGCAGGATGCGGGTACCCATGAGCATGAGGATGGCACCGCCGGCAAATTCCGCCTTGCTTTTGAAGCGGGCGCCGAAGATGCCGCCCACCCAGGTGCCCAGGGTGGACAGGGTGAAGGTGACGATGCCGATGAAAGAAACGGCGGGAACGATGTCCACCTGCAGGAAGGCGAAGGTGACACCCACGGCGAGGGCGTCGATGCTGGTGGCAATCGCCAGAGGGAGCATGGCCCGGAAGCCGAAGCTGCAGTCGAGGCACTCCTCCTCGTCCTCCCGGGACTCCCGGATCATGTTCAGACCGATCAGACCCAGCAGAGCGAAGGCGATCCAGTGGTCGATGCTGACGATGATGGACTGGAAGCGCACACCCAGCAGCCAGCCCAGCAGGGGCATCATGCCCTGAAACAGGCCGAAGTAACCACCGCAGGTCAGGGCGTGACCCGGACGAACCTTCCCCACAGAAAGACCCTTGCAGATGGAAACGGCGAAGGCATCCATAGACAGACCCACGGCAATGACGAACAGTTCCCACAAACTCATGATATGTATCCTCCTGAAAAACGAGTATGGCCGGAGAAAAATAAAAACCTGTATCCCTTTCGAGATACAGGTTTGGTCCGAGTGTTGAGATTCGAACTCAAGGCCTCTTGAACCCCATTCAAGCGCGATACCAAACTTCGCCACACCCGGATGTTGGCCCAGCGTATTCGCCAGACAACTTTGATATATTACCATACCCGGGGAAGAAATGCAAGTCCTTTTTTTAAAAAAGTTGCGGAAAGATTTTTTGAAAAAGTTGTTGACATTCTTTGATGCCTGTGGTAATATATGTCCTGTCGCTGAGCTGCGACGACAATTTAACAGATGCGCGAGTGGTGGAATTGGTAGACTCGCCGGCTTCAGGTGCCGGTGTTCGCAAGGACGTGCGGGTTCGACTCCCGCCTCGCGCACCAGAAAAACCAGACT
>JAZQVX010000151.1:0-1526 GCA_045632045.1 Lawsonibacter sp. | reverse complement strand
AAGAGGTGTGACCTATGGCCAAACCCAAAGAAGAAAAAACCAATGTCATGCGCATCCTGGAGCAGAAAAATATCCCCTACATCCCCCATACCTACGAGCATGAGGAGGGGGTCGCCGTGGACGGCGTCACTGTGGCCGCGTCTCTGGGTCAGGACCCGGAATGCGTGTTCAAAACGCTGGTGGCCCGTGGGGCGAGCAAGGGCATCTATGTCTTTTGCATCCCTGTGGCGGAAAATCTCGATTTGAAGAAGGCTGCCCGGGCGGTGGGGGAGAAGTCCATCGAAATGGTGGCCGTCAAGGAGATCAACGCCCTCACCGGCTATGTCAGAGGGGGCTGTTCCCCTGTGGGCATGAAGAAGCAATATCCCACCGTCTTCCACGAAACCGCCGAAATTGTGGATACCATTATGGTCTCCGCAGGAAAGATCGGCTATCAGGTGGAGCTTGCGCCCGGGGCGCTGGTGGAACTGGTGAGCGGAACTCTGTCCGACATTACGGTCGTATGACCTTTTTATAAACAAACCCAAAAGGAGCTATATTATGACCAAGCAGGAAGCCAATCAGATGCTGGAGGAAGCCTTCGCCAAGGCCTTTGAGGAGAACCCCGAGGCTGCCGCCAAGATCATCAACAACTATAACAAGCTTAAAATCACCGAGTATCACGAGTTCGGCAAGACCACCGGCAATCTGCGCGCCGTGGCCATGGAGCGCCTGCACGCTCTGCCCGTCATGAGCGCTGAGCAGAACGGCGAGGTTATCACCATGATGGTGGGCAGCGGCTTCGGCGACCGCAACCCCACCGTGCTGGAAGTGGTCATCCGGGGCGGCGATGTGGCCGTTTCCGCATGGGCCAAGGAGGGTCTGATCCCTCAGAGCAGCGCCAAGAAGGCGGTCAACGCAGCCCTGAAGGCTCTGGGTCTGCTGTAATTTTATCAACAAGGAGAAAAGGCCATGCACACTCATATCATCGTCAAGGGAGCAAGGGTGAACAACTTAAAAAACATCGATGTGTCCATCCCCCGGGACAAGCTGGTGGTGCTGACGGGACTGTCGGGCTCCGGCAAGTCCTCTCTGGCCTTTGACACCATTTATGCCGAGGGTCAGCGCCGCTATGTGGAATCGTTGTCCTCCTATGCCCGTATGTTCCTTGGCCAGATGGAGAAGCCCGATGTGGACTATATCGACGGACTGTCCCCCGCCATCTCCATCGACCAGAAGACCACCAGCAAAAACCCCCGCTCCACCGTGGGCACCGTCACCGAGATCTATGACTACCTGCGTCTGCTCTGGGCTCGGGTGGGCACTCCCCACTGCCCCAAGTGCGGCAAGGAGATCAAACAGCAGACGGTGGATCAGATCATCGATCAGGTCATGACCCTGCCCGAGGCCACCCGCATCATGGTCATGGCCCCTGTCATCCGGGGCAAGAAGGGCGAGCATCTGAAGGTCTTTGAGGACGCCCGGAAGTCCGGCTATGTCCGTGTCCGTCTGGACGGCATCATCTACGATCTCAGCGAGGAGATCAA
>JAZQVX010000150.1:0-9184 GCA_045632045.1 Lawsonibacter sp. | reverse complement strand
CTGATTTTCAAAAAGCATCTATGTGGGCATTGGCTTTTGATAACAATTCGTTTGAAATGATGCCCACCAAATATATGACAGATGAAAATTTAAAGGCATTTGAAAACTTTTATGCACCAATCCCTACAAGCCTATCAACCGATAAAGAGGTTCAAAAAAAGGCTTTGGAGCACGCGCTTCAGGAGCGAGGAATTCAGTTTAAAAATTCCGATCTAAAGTTCATAGGTATGGTTGGGCACAATACTGTAGATGAATCCAATCCGTTTCTGTTTATAGATCATGCAGGAGTAATTTACAAAAAAAATGGCTCGGTATATCTTTTGGAAAAATTAGCGTTCCAAGAACCATATCAATGGATCGAATTCCCATCCGAAGAAGAGATCATTAAATATTTTGAATCTAAATATAATTTAGATTCAACCGGCAAAATGGCGGAACCAATATATATGATCAATGATAAGCTGTTTTAACACAGTTTGGGATGGTCTCTATATCGCGGAACTATTTGGAGAGGAATGACGGAGGGGGTTCATATGGAAAAATATATGCTTTGGCTTGATGCAAAAAACAAAATCGTGTCGTTCCATGAAGAAGCCGGGTATGAAAAGGTCGAGTTTTCCGTGCATGACTTTTTTCTGAATTACATTCTAAGCGCCAGCACCACCGGGTACCGCTTTCAATGAACATCCATTTCCCCATGTCGATATAAAAACTTCGGCATAATGCCTGCCAATAGTCTAAAAACCGGGAGTCGTTACAATACAACGACTCCCGGTTTTCTTTTGCTCTTGGCTACAACATTTTACTTTGCTTTTACCAAACTATTCCCGTGTCTCTTGTCAATATATTCCTACTGCCTCCCGCAGCCTCACCAAAGGCCGATTTTACCTTCTGCGCCGTGTCCTTGGGGGTATTGTACATTACTTGGGCGTAGATATCCATGGTGATCTTGGAGTTCTTGTGCCCGGCCAGATATTGAACCGTCTTGGGATCCACGCCGGACAGTATCAGACGGGTGATGTAGGTTCGGCGGATCTTATGGGGATAGACATAGAAATCGATAGTATAGCAGTATTTACGGTGTGGGGCTTTCTCTCCCAGCTTCGGGGTGACGGTAACCTTCTCTTTCCTGCCATCGGGATAGTACTTGGTATAGGTGCGCTCCTGAACCGTTCTGCAGACCACAGCGTGCCACATATTGCGATATTGGGTCTGGGTCAATACTCCGCCGGTGCTGTTGCAAAGGACGAACTCAGAGCGTTTCTGAGCCTTTACCGTCCGCAGTAATGCTGTCAAAGAATCCGGCAACGGGATATCCCGTTCTGCTGAATCGGATTTCAGTTCGTCTGCCAACACAGGTTTGTTGCCCAGCCAGGTCAGCGTGCGGTTGACCCGGACAAAGGGATCTTCCGCATCTAGGAACACGCGATCCCACTTTAGTGCGCAGATCTCCTCCCGTCGCATTCCGGTGAATACTGCCAGATTGACAAACACTTCTGCCACTGTGCCTTTGACCGCATCCAGCAGGATCTCCACCTGCTCGTTGGTCAACGACTCCTTGGCCTTCGGAGGCTTGCCGCCCTTACGGTACTTGGGACAGGGAGAGCGCGTGATAACGTTGCTCTCCGCCGCAGCCTCAAACACCATTTTCAGGATCATGTCTACCTTATTGTAAACAGAGCGGGACATGTTTGATGCTGACAGCAGCGCCTCCAGAATGTCATCAGCGACGACATCACGCATTTTCAACTGTCCGATCGTAGGGACAATAAACCGGCGAATGATGTACTCATAATCATTGGCGGTCTGCGTACGCACATACTGACCATGCAGCTGCATCCATCTTTCTACGTACTGCTCTACTGTGGGATTGTTGCGGGAGTCGATTCCTGCAGCAGCCTCTTTCCGCAGATATGCCAGCTTTTCATCCAACTCCTCTGGTGTTTTTCCGTATACTGGTTTGCCATCATTGACGCCCTTTTCGCGTTTCCGGTATAGTCCCATGGAAGGGACAAACTTGTATTCCGGTTTCTTCTTTCTTGCCATGTGATTGTCCTGCGTAAAATCGTTTCATAAAGATTTACGAAGGGGTGTCAATTATGACAACACATTTTCGAAAGAGGCTCCTATGTATAATTTCAATGAACGAAAGAACTTATACCCGGTATGAGCATGATCTGCTTCAATCCGTGCAGGAGGCAGAAAAGACCGCAATTCTCCTGAGGCAATACGCAGCCGCGGCGTTGCGTCCGGCAAGATGGGGAACTCCTGTTGAATCGATCCCTACAATTGCAGCCAGTGTAGAGATTTCGACAGAGGGATGGTTGGTTGTTTCGCTCCCGGTCATGCTTCCCCGCCGCGGGGAGCGGGATCGAGCGCGTTTTTTGGAGGAACCGCTGAGGGTAGCAATCTCGGAATATTTGCGGGACAAGCCTGCGTTCCGTTTCCAGACCTGTGTGATAATCTATGAACACATCTATGCTGTCGCATCCCGGAAGCGGGTTACCGATCATGACAATCTGGAGTTGAAGCACTGCCAGGACGTATTGGAAGCAGCCTTTCTGACCAACGACTCAGCGGCACTTTGCTCGGTATTTCAGTGCAGTCACCGGGGAGAAACTGACAGCACAAAAATTTGGGTTTTGTCCCCGGAACAGTTCCCACGCTGGTTGGAAAGCCATGTAGATTGTTGGCAGACGGCACCGAAAATGTGATAGAAATGGCACGAAAACACACACCTATTTCTACAAAAATTTGGGTGCAGGTTTTCGACAGTTTACTCAAGCCCATATCGACCGGTACTTACAACAGGTAGAGCAGTCACCCAGAAGTGTGATTCGAAAGCGGCGAGGTTAATGAGACAAACAAAAACACAAGGATCAGCCTTAACCCCTGTGTTATATCTGCCCGAGTTTATAGCTATTTTCATAGCCACTTTTATAGCCGTTTTAGTACCAATAGCCGTTTGAATTGTGGTTTTTTTGAGACAAATCACTACATATTGTGGTCGTTTGGGCGGTCGGATTTAAAATGGGTTTTTGCTAATAGTTGTAAACAAGAACAAAAAATCCCCGGAACCAATCGGTTCCGGGGATAATTGTTCCAATATTGGCTGTAAATCAGCGCTTGGAGAACTGGGGAGCGCGGCGGGCGGCCTTCAGACCGTACTTCTTACGCTCCTTCATACGAGGATCGCGGGTCAGGAAACCAGCGGCCTTCAGAGCGGGACGGTACTCAGCGTTGACCAGCAGCAGGGCGCGGGAAACACCGTGACGGATAGCGCCGGCCTGGCCGGTGACGCCGCCGCCGGTGACGGTAGCAACGATGTCGACCTTGCCCAGCAGCTCGGTAGCAACCAGGGGCTGACGAACGATCAGCTTCAGGGTCTCCAGACCGAAGTAATCGTCGATGTCGCGGCCGTTGATGGTGATGGTGCCGGTGCCGTTCTCATAAACGTGAACGCGAGCCACGGAGGACTTGCGACGGCCGGTGCCATAGAAATAAGGCTTCTTGCTCTTGTACATGATCGTCTACCTCCTGATTAGGCCCAGATCTCGGGCTTCTGAGCGGCATGCTCGTGCTCGCCGCCACGATAGACGTGCAGACGGGTCAGAGAGTCCTTGCCGATGATGTTGTGGGGCAGCATGCCCTTAACAGCCAGCTGCATAGCCAGCTCGGGCTTGGTCTGCATCAGAGTGCGGTACTTGACTTCCTTCAGACCGCCCATCCAGCCGGAGTGATGACGATAGAACTTCTGGTCCAGCTTCTTGCCGGTCAGAATAGCCTTGTCAGCGTTGATGACGATAACGAAATCGCCGCAGTCAGCGTGGGGAGTGAACTCGGGCTTGTGCTTGCCGCGCAGCAGCTCAGCAGCCTTGGCAGCGGTCTTGCCCAGAGGCTTGTTGGCAGCGTCCAGGACGTACCACTTGCGCTCGATGTTCCCCTTGTTAGCCATGAAAGTGGACATAGGTGAAACCTCCAATAAGTTATCTCAAGCAGTAATGCTTTAAAAGTATATCTGACCCCATTCGGTCAGTTTCAGAACATGTTGCATTATATTACGGAGCGTAGAAAGTGTCAACAACTTTTTTGAAAAATTTTTATTTAGCGCACTAAAATCTCTCGCTTTCTCTTTCGTTCTCTTGTTTTCTCTCGTTTTCTAATTTTCATTTCACTTTTTTCCTGTTGCTATCTTTCTTGTTTTGTGAGAAAATAGAGCCAAACTACCGGATTTTCTCCCAAAACCGGTCCACTTTCCTGTTCAGGAGGTTACATGAACAAGATCCTCTCCCTCACCCGCCGCTGCGTGGAAGATTACGATATGATCCAGCCCAACGACACCATCGCCGTAGGTGTTTCCGGTGGAAAAGATTCCCTTGTTTTGCTCACTGCCCTCGCCGAGCTGCGCAAGTTCTACCCCGTTCCCTTCAATGTGGTCGCCATCACCCTCGACATGGGTCACGCCGACGGCCGGGAGGGCATGGACTTCTCCGCCGTGGCCGAATACTGCAAGCAGCTGGATGTCCCCTATACCCTCATCGAAAGCGAGATCCACCATGTCATCTTCGACCTGCGCAAGGAGAAGAACCCCTGCTCCATGTGCGCCAAGATGCGCCGGGGCGCCCTGCACAACGCACTGAAGGACATGGGCATCACCAAGATCGCCCTGGGTCATCACTATGATGATGCCATTGAAACTTTCTTTCTCTCTCTGTTCTACGAGGGCCGCCTGTCCTGCTTCCAGCCCGTCACCTTCCTGGACCGCACCGGCATCACCCAGATCCGCCCCCTGCTCTACTGCGGGGAAATTCTGGTGCGCCACACCGCCGAGCGGCTGAATATGCCTGTGGTCTTCAACCCCTGCCCCGCCGACGGCAACACCAAGCGGCAGGAGGTCAAGGAACTGGTCTACGAACTGCAGGGCCGCTATCCCGGACTGAAGGCCCGGGTCTTCGGCGCCATGCAGCGCCTGCCTCTGCCCGAATGGGGCCCCGTGGAACACCGCAGACGCCCCCTCCCCGAAGAGATCGGCGACGAATAAGGAGGTCGTACCATGTACTATACCTATGATAACTGCGAATCCATCGAAGTCCCCGCTCCCTTTGGCCGCACCATCACCCCCATGTTCATGGGGGACGACAGGGAGATCACTCAGAGCAATTTCTCCGTCCACATGACCGAGTGGCAGCCCGGCTGTCAGGTGGATAACCACAGCCACGAAAGTTCCATGGAGGCCATGTACTGCATCTCCGGCACCGGCGTGGCGCAGGTCAACGGTGTGGAGCATCCTTTCTATCCCGGCGCCATGATCGTGGCTCCCCCCAACACTACCCACCAGATCACCAACACCGGCGCCGAGCTGCTCCGGGTTCTGTGCATTTTCTCTCCCCCCTGGACCGGCGAGGATCTGAAAAACCGCGCCATGAAGACCATCGAAGAGGCCAAAAAACTCAACCCCTGACACCCAAGAGAGTCTCCCCGGAGGCTCTCTTTCCAATTTTTTGCGTATTTCTCCCTGCCCCCTTGCCTTTTCCCGCCGAACCATATATAATAGTAGGGCTAAATATGAAAATATAACGGAAATGAGGAATCTGCCGTGAAATTAGGTATCGTGGGTCTGCCCAATGTGGGCAAGTCTACCCTGTTCAACGCCATCACCAACGCCGGTGCCGAGAGCGCCAACTACCCCTTCTGCACCATCGACCCCAATGTGGGTATGGTCGCCGTTCCCGACTATCGTCTGGACAAGCTGACCGAGATGTATAACCCCAAGAAGACCACTCCCGCCGTCATCGAGTTCGTTGACATCGCCGGTCTGGTCAAGGGCGCCTCCCGCGGCGAGGGTCTGGGCAACAAGTTCCTGGGCAACATCCGCATGACCGACGCCATCGTCCATGTGGTCCGCTGCTTCGACGACACCAATGTCATCCATGTGGAGGGTTCTACCGATCCCATCCGCGACATCGACACCATTGATCTGGAGCTGGTCATGGCCGACATGGAGATGGTGGGGCGCCGCATCGACAAGTGCAAGAAGGCCGCCAAGTCCGACAAGAAGTTCCTGCAGGAGGCCGCCGATTTCGAGGGTCTGCGCGACTGGCTCAACGACGGCAAGTCCGCCCGCTCCTATGAGGAGGTTGACATCGCCGCCGAGTACCCCGACTGCGAGCTGCTGTCCCTGAAGCCCGTCATCTACGCCGCCAATCTGGACGAGGACGGCTTCGCCGATCCCGAGAGCGTGGAGTACTATCAGCAGGTGAAGGCCCGCGCCGCCGCCGAGGGCGCTCAGGTCGTCCCCGTCTGCGCCAAGCTGGAGGCCGAGATCGCCGAGCTGGACGCCGAGGAGAAGGCCATGTTCCTGGAGGATCTGGGCATCACTGAGTCCGGTCTGGACCGTCTGGTCAAGGCCAGCTACACTCTGCTGGGTCTGATCTCCTACCTGACCTCCGGTGAGGACGAGTGCCGCGCCTGGACCATCACGAAGGGCACCAAGGCTCCTCAGGCCGCCGGAAAGATCCACTCCGACTTCGCGCGCGGCTTCATCCGTGCCGAGATCGTCTCCTATGAGGACCTGATGGCCACCGGCTCCATGGTCGCCGCCAAGGAGAAGGGTCTGGTTCGCTCCGAGGGCAAGGAGTATGTCGTTCAGGACGGCGACATCATCCTGTTCCGCTTCAATGTTTAAACCCTGTTTCCTTAACAAGCTCCCCCCTTGCGGGGGAGCTGTCGGCGCAGCCGACTGAGGGGGTAGTTTCAATTCGCCGCCTGCGGGCGGCGAATCTTTTTAGGAGGTGCTTTTTTTGAATATCTACCTCGACCTGTTCCTCACCTTCGCCCGCATTGGCGGGCTCACCTTCGGCGGCGGCATGGCCATGCTCCCCATCCTCCAGCGTGAAGTTGTGGAGAAAAAGAAATGGGCCACCGACGAAGAACTGACCGACTATTACGCCATCGGCCAGTGTACCCCCGGCATCATCGCCGTCAACACCGCCACCTTCATCGGCTATAAGTACAAGGGCATCTGGGGGGGCATCTGCGCCACACTGGGCGTGGTCTTCCCCTCCCTGATCATCATCACCCTGCTGGCCGCCTTCCTGTCCAACTTCGCGGACATCCCCGCCGTACAGCACGCACTGGCCGGTGTCAACGCCTGCGTGGTGGCACTGATCGCCACCAGCGTCATCAAGCTGGGCAAGAGTTCCCTGAAAAACAAGGCCTCCTGGTGTATTTTCGGCTGTGTTCTGACCCTGTCCTGTCTGGGCAACCTGATCACCGATGTCAGCTTCCCCGGCACGCTGGGTAAAGTCATCGACACCGCCCTCTCCCCTGCCCCCCTGGTGGTGTGCGCCGGTCTGGCGGGCTATCTGCTCTTCTTCAAGGGCACTGAGGGAGGTGACAGGAAATGATCCTCCTGCGTCTGTTTTTTGAGTTCTTCAAGACCGGACTGTTCGCCGTGGGCGGCGGTCTGGCCACCATTCCCTTCCTGCGTGACATGGGCGCCGCAACCCGCTGGTTCACCGACGCCGATCTGACCACCATGATCGCCGTGTCCGAGTCCACCCCCGGCCCCATCGGCGTCAACATGGCCACCTATGTGGGCTTCCAGACCGCCGGCGTCCCCGGCTCCGTCATCGCCACGCTGGGACTCATCACCCCCTCGGTCATCGTCATCCTCATTGTGGCACGCATTCTGAGTAAGTTCCGCCAGTCCAGGACCGTGGATGCGGTGTTCAAGGGTCTGCGCCCTGCCTCCACCGCCCTGATCGCCTCGGCCTGTATCACCGTGGCCCTGTCCATCTTTATTCGGGTCGGCATGGACAACACCGCCATGGGGCACGCATTCTCTGTCCACTGGCTGTCTCTGGCGCTCTCCGCCGCTCTGTTCTTCGCCATGCGCACCAAGGCCGCCAAGAAGCTGCACCCCTTTGTGTTCATCGCCATCGCCGCCGTGGCAGGCATCCTTCTGGGGCTGTAACAGAAATAAAAAAAGACTGTGGTTTTCACCACAGTCTTTTTTGTTTGCTTGTTACTCGTCGGCCTCGACGGTGTCGTCGGACAGATCCAGAGAATACTCGGTGTCGCAGTTGGGGCACTTGATGTAGCCCTCCTCCAGCGCATCCTCGTCCACGACCAGGACCTCATCACAGTTGGGGCACTCGACCTCGAACCAGTCGTCGTCGAACTCCTCATCCTCGTCCTCGTCGTCCTCATCCTCGTCGTCAAAGACGACGGCCTCAACATCGGCCAGATCGTCGGACAGGACATCGATCTCCTCGCCCAGAGCCAGAGAGTTCTCCTCCAGATCCTCGATTGCCAGACCGATCTCCTCCAGAATGCCGATCATCACATTGATGAGCTTGCCCTCCTTGGACTTGTCGGTGTCGATGTTCAGACCCTCAGCCAGACCCTTCAGGTATGCAACCTTCTCAGAAATAGTCATAATAAACGCTCCCTTTCTCAAGGCTCAGCCTCGCAGAGTTATGATAATGGTGACATCACATCCCGCCTGTTCGCGACGCACGGCTTCCCTCCGTCTCGAAGCACAAACCGCCCCGCTGTGCGGTGCTCGCGTTTGTGTTTCTCGCTCCGGTCCATCCGCGCTGCTCACGACGGCTCAAACGCTAGAATTAGCCCTTCACGCGCTCCAGATACTCGCCGGTACGGGTGTCGATCTTGATCTTCTCGCCCTCGTTGATGAACAGGGGAACCTTGACCTCGGCACCGGTCTCGACGGTGGCGGGCTTCAGGGTGTTGGTAGCGGTGTTGCCGGCCAGACCGGGCTCGGTCTCAGTGACGATCAGGTCGACAAAGTTGGGGGCCTCAACGCCGAAGACCTTACCCTTGTAGGACATGACCTTGCACAGCTCCTCTTCCTTGACGAAGCGGAAAGCATCGGGCAGCAGCTCCTTGCCGATGGGCATCATGTCGAAGGTCTCCATATCCATGAAGTGATACAGATCGCCGTCGTTGTAGCTGTACTGCATCTCGCGGCGCTCAACGAAAGCCTGCTCGAACTTGGCGGTGGGGTTGAAAGAAGTCTCGGTCACGCCGCCGGTGATGACGTTTCTCATCTTGGTGCGGACGAAAGCGGCGCCCTTGCCGGGGTTAACATGCTGGAACTCAACGACCTGCATAACCTTGCCTTCCATCTCGAAGGTCACGCCGTTACGGAAATCGCTGGCGG
>JAZQVX010000149.1:0-9900 GCA_045632045.1 Lawsonibacter sp. | reverse complement strand
AAAGCCGCAGACGGCGGCCTTGGGGGTGATATTCAGTTCCGCAGCCTTTTCCTCGCTCATCAGCATGGTAACAGCCGCGCCGTCAGCGTAGGGAGACAAGGCCTTTTCCGCGCCGTTGGGCTTGGCCAGCCATTCGTCCTTGTCGATGGTAATGGTGCCCTTCTTCCGCACCTCATAGGAGATGGGCAGGATCTGACCGACGCAGTCAGCAGCCTGTGCCCTGGCAATACTCTCCTCCGCGAACTGCACAGCTTCGGCGCTGACCTCTGCACCGTGAGCCAGCTCATATTGCTCCTGACGGCCCATAGGCTCCGGCTGGGTATACAGCTCCGCCTCTTCGATGGAGTCGATGAAGGTGCGATGCTGGGGATAGAAATGGTTGCGGACATCACGCAGGACAAAGGGTGCGGCGGAATAGCTGTCGGCACCGCCAGCCACGCAGATGTTCTCATTGCCGGTGGCGATGAGATAGTAACAGTTGCGCAGAGCCTGCAGGGCAGAGCCGCCGTAGCTCTGGACGGTATAACCGGGCACCTCCACAGGCAGGCCGGCCTTCAGCCATGCATAATGGCCGATATTGTTGGGCATGGTGGAGGGATGCGCCTGACCAAAGACCACCTGATCCACAGCGGCGGCTTCCACGCCGGTGCGGGTCAGCAGTTCATTGAGAATTTTGGCAGAGAAATCAGAGGAAATGAAGGGAGCCAATCCGGCGCCGGGTCTGCCCCATGCAGTACGGACAGAATCTGCAATGACAACTTTTTTCATATTCAGCCTTCCTTTCTGCACTGCTCAAAGATGGAGGCAAAGCCCATGCCGCCGCCGATGCACATAGTCACCATGGCATAGCGGACATCGGGGCGGTTCTTCAGCTCGTAGAACAGTTTGGTGGTGAGAATGCCGCCGGTGGCAGCCAGAGGATGGCCCAGAGAGATACCGCTGCCGTTGACATTGGTACGCTCCCAGATACTCTCAAAGGTTTCGGTATCGGACCACTTTACCCACTCACGCATAACCGCTACAGCCTGTGCGGCAAAGGCCTCGTTCAGCTCAATGAGACCGATATCCTCGATCTTCAGCCCTGCCTTCTCCAGTGCTTCGCGGGATGCCTCGATGGGGCCAACACCCATAATGGCAGGCTCCAGACCCACCACAGCGGAGGACACATGGCGCAGATAATAGTCGTAACCCAGCTCGTCCGCCTTTTCGCGGCTCATCACCAGCACGGCAGATGCGCCGTCGTTGCGGCCGGAGGAGTTGCCGGCGGTAACACAGCCGCCCTTCTTGAAAGCAGGCTTCATGGCTGCCAGCTTCTCCAGCGTGGTGGAACGGGGATGCTCGTCGGTATCGAAATCACCCACGGGAACGATCTGCTCTTTGAACTTACCCTCATCAATGGCCTTCCGGGCGCGGACCTGACTGCCCAGGGCAAACTCGTCCTGAATCTCACGCTCGATGCCGTACATCTCGGCAACGTTTTCCGCCGTCAGACCCATGGGCAGCACGCCGAAGATCTCCTCGGGAGAGTTACCGGCGGTGCCTTCCAGAATATTGTCCATCAGCGTCACATTTTTGGTTCCCAGACCGCCCCGGGCATTGCGGAGATAGTAGCAGGACTTGGTCATGTTCTCCGCACCGCCGGCCAGAATGATGTCCGCATCACCGCAGGCGATGATCTGAGCGGCATCATAGATGGACTGAGAGCCGGAAGAGCAGGCGCGCTGCAGGGTATAGCCGGGAACATTGTCCGGCAGACCGGCTTCCAGCCAGCCGTAGCGGGCCAGATTCATGGGATATGTATTCATCTTCACGTGGCCGAAGATCACTTCGTCCACATCTTCCGCTTTGATTTTGGACCGGTTCAGCACTTCCTTCATAACGACGGCAGCCAGTTCCTGCTCATCGTATTCGCTGAGGGCGCCGTTCATCTTGCCCACCGCAGTGCGTACGCAATCGGTGATGACCACTTCTCTCATTTGGTTTTCCTCCTTTATGTGCAGGCCGCGCCCCGGCGCAGGCCTTTCGTTCTGCTCTGACATTGACTTCGCCTAACAAATAACCTATAATACACTCACGATTATGAAGTTTAAACTTATGAATCAAAAACAGGAGACGATCCTATGATCACGCTTCTACAACTGGACTACTTCCGCAGACTTGCAGCCACGGAACACATCACCAAAACCGCGCAGGAGCTTTGCATCTCCCAAACCGCTCTCAGTTCCATGATCATCCATCTGGAACGGGAACTGGGCGTGCAGCTTTTTGACCGTTCCAAGCGCACCATCCGACTCAACGACGCCGGCCGTATCTATCTCAAATACGTCAACGACATCTTCATGTCTCTGGAAAACGGCCGCGCCGCCTTGCAGGACATCAGCAATTCCGGTGAACAGTCCATCCGGCTGGCTACCGGCACATCCTCCGTCTGGTCTCCGCTGTTCCATGATTTCTGCACAGTCTATCCCCAGCACACGCTGAAGCAGACGAACCACACCATTCCCCAGCTGGAAAAGGCCTTGACGGATATGACGGCAGACTTCGTTCTGGCCGGTGAAAACGACCTCCGGATCACCGGCATGGAAAAGATCTGGTTCAAAACCGACGCCATCTACCTCTGCGTGTCACCCACACATCCTCTGGCAAACCGGGAGACCGTCTATATGGAAGAGCTGCGGGACGAACACTTCATCGACCTGAATGCGACGGTGCCCTGGCGCGCCTTCTGCGACCGTTTGTTTGATCAGGCCGGGTACACGCCCCATATCGTGCTGGAGTGCGACTACACGCTGCGCGCATCCCTGATCGAATCCAATTTCGGCGTTGCGCTGACCTCTGCCTCCGCCCGGGAGGTGGATCTTCTGAAGCCAAACACATACATCCGCATTGCAGACCGGTACGCCATCCGAAACATGTATCTCTACCGCAATCCCAACCGGTACATGACCCAGGCTGCCAAAGACTTCCTGAATTTCTGCGTGGGGTATTATCAGGACAGGGAATCCTTGCTGTGATTTTTGCAAAAGGGGACGATCGGAAAGATCGTCCCCTTTGTCATTTCTCGGGGACGTTTACGGCCCTGAGCGCTTATTTACCGCCGTTGACCAGAATCCACTGGCCGTTCAGATAGGATGCGCGCTCGCTGGCCACAAAGGCGATGACCTCGCCGATTTCCTCCGGCTTGCCCAGACGCTTCATGGGGTTGGACTCCACCATGGCGTTGTAGACCTTTTCGGGAACGGCATCGTACATGGCAGTCTTGGTGGCGCCGGGTGCCACGCAGTTGACGGTAATGCCCTTGGCGGCCACTTCCTTCGCCAGCGTGTTGGAGAAGCCCTCCAGTGCAGCCTTGGTGGCGGCATAGTTGGTCTGGCCCACAACACCGCGGACAGAGGCGGAGCTGATGTTGATGATGCGGCCGTAACCGCGGTCGCGCATCTGATTGATGAGGAAATGGCACCAGTAGAAAGCACCGTTGAGGTTGGTGTTGATGACCTGCGTCCACTGATCCACAGACATCTTGTGGAACATACCGTCACGGGTAATACCGGCGTTATTCACCAGAATATCCACGCGGCCGAACCGCTCCATGATCTGCTGGGCGGCAGCCTCTACCTGCTCGACCTTGGAAATGTCGCATTTGACGGCCATGGCCTTCTCACCCAGGCTCTCTGCCACACGGCAGGCAGCCTCGTAGTTGTAGTCCACAATGGCGATACCCTCAATGCCCTCGCGGTCAAAGATCCGTGCGGTGGCTTCGCCGATACCTGCGCCGGCGCCGGTAATCACTGCAATTTTATTCTTCAGCATAGCTATTTCTCCTTTTCTGTCAACCGATGGTTCCGTTTTCTTTCAGTGCCTTGGCCTCTTCGGAGGTATAGCCCAACTTGGCCAGAATATCATCGTTGTTCTCGCCGTACATCACCGGCTTGCCCAGCGCAAAGGCGCCGTGAGAGCCAAGACGGACAGGACAGGTGGGCAGGATGCGCTCCTCGCCGTTCTGACACTTGTACTTCTGGATGTAAGTGTTCGCCCAGGCCTGCTCGTCCTCCAGCACGTCGGCAAAGTGGTTGAGTCTGCCGCAGACGATGTCCAGTTCCCGGAAGATCTGCAGCCACTCGTCAGAGGTCTTGGTGGCAAAGACCTTCTCAAACTGCGGGACCAGCTGCTCCGCAACGGCAATGGAATCAGCCATGGTGACCAGACCCAGCTGCTCCAGCACATCGCTCATGCCCAGCGCGCCGAAGAACTTGGCGCCGTAACGGTCAAACTCAAAGAAGGTGCAGCGGATCCACTCGCCGTCGGCGCAGCGGAAGGGCAGGTTGGTGGGCACGCCGAAGTTGCGCTTCTCGGGGAACTCGTGGCAATAGGGCTTCTCGGCCATGACGATGGAGCCGCCAAAGGCCCAGATACCGGCATTGTACAGGGACATGGTGACGAAGTCGCCCTTACCGGTCTTCTCGCGCTGATACAGGGCGGTCATGACGCCGCCAAACAGGGTGGTACCGGCAATGGTGTCGCCCATGGCGTAGCGGGAGTTGACAGGATAGCTGCCGGGGGCATCGAAGGTCATATCACCGGCAAAACCGGAACGGGACCAGAAGGCGATGTTGTCAAAGCCGGGAGCGTTGCAGTCAGGACCCTCATAGCCATAGCCGGTCAGGGTGGCATAGATCAGGCGAGGATACTTGTCCTTCAGAGACTCATAGTCCAGACCCAGCTTCACCAAAGACTGGTTGCGGGTATTGGTAACCAGAACATCGGCATTCTCCAGCAGCTTGTGGAAAATTTCCTTGCCCTCGTCGTTCTTCAGGTTCAGGCTGATGGACTTCTTGCCCACATTGAAAATGTCAAACAGGGGGTTCTCACCGTGATCGGTCTTGGTGTGGCCGAGGGAGGTTGCACGCCAGGCGTCACCGCCGCGGCCCTCCAGCTTGATGACTTCGGCGCCCAGATCGGCGCAGATACGGCAGACAATGGGAGCGGCAACATAGTTGGCCAGCTCGATCACGCGGATACCTTCAAGAGGTTTTCTCTGAGTACTCATTCGATGTTCCTCCTATTTATGTTCTTCTGTTTGTGAAACAGCATTTGCACACAGGATTCTATGCTATAATTATAAGAGCAGCACCGCTTTTCGTTCAAGTGCTTTTCCCTCTTTCGACATCGGGTTTATTCTTGTCTATCCATAAGTTAAAACTTCTCAATCCTTCTCAATTCATTTATTTGAACAAGGTATAGAAAACCCGGAGCGCCGTTCTGACGCTCCGGGTTCTTTATTTTATTCTCCAAAAACCTGCTTTTTCATTGCGATGCCGGTGGGTGTGGTTGCCAGACCGCCCTGCGCGGTTTCCTTCAGGGCACAGGGCAGTGCCTCGCCCACTTCACGCATGGCTGCGATGCATTCGTCCGCGGGGATCTTGCTTCCGATGCCCGCCAGGGCCATCTCGGCAGCGGAAAACGCCACCATAATACCGGCCACATTGCGCTTGATGCAGGGGATCTCCACCAGACCGGCCACAGGGTCACAAACCAGACCCAGCTGGTTCTTGATGGCGATGGCCACGGCATGTTCCGCCTGCTCCGGGGTGCCGCCGCACAGTTCCACCAGCGCGGCGGCGGCCATGGCAGCGGCGGAGCCGCATTCGGCCTGACAACCGCCCTGAGCGCCTGCCAGAACGGCTTTGTTGGCGATGACGATACCAACCGCGCCGGAGGTAAACAGGGACATAACGGCCTGTCTGCGGGTACAGCGCCCCTCCTCCAGCATGGACAGCACGGTGCCGGGGATGATGCCGCAGGAGCCCGCGGTGGGGGCCGCCACAATTTTACCCATGGCGGCGTTGTACTCCGCCACGGCGATGGCCCGGGACATGGCCCGGTTGAGGAAGGTACCGGTCATGCCGCCGCTCTCTGCGTAGGCGTGCATTTTGGCCGCGTCACCGCCGGTCAGCCCGGAGGTGGAGCGCAGGTCGGGATCCATACCGGCCTTGATGGCCTCCTCCATGACGGTCAGGGAGCGCTCCATGCGCTCGTAGAGCTGCTCGGCGGGGATCTCCATCTGGATGCTCTGGTCGGCAAGGACGATCTCGGAGAGGGTTCTCCCCTCTTCCGTTGCCCGGGCGGTCAGCTCGGCAATGGTCATATATTCCAGCATAGTCCTCTCCTCCTCAGATGGCGCGGATCAAAATCACATTGATGATATTGGGCAGGATTTTAAGACTCTCCAGCAGGACACCGGGGATCTCGCCGTCCACCTCGATGGTCATGACGGCCTCGCCGCCCTTGCGGGGACGAGCCAGACGGAAGTTGCCGATGTTCAGCCCGGAATAGGCCATGAAGTTGGTCACGGCGGCGATGGTGCCGGGCTTGTCGTGGTGGAGCACTACGAGGGTGTTGTGCTGACCGGTGACGGAAACTTCCAGTCCGTTGATCTCGGTGACCAGAATGTTGCCGCCGCCGATGGAGGCACCGCACAGCTCGGAGTGGGCACCATGCTCACCCGTCAGAATGATGCGGGCGGTGTTGGGGTGGGCACCGGGAATGGAAACGGTGCGGAAGCTGAAGTCCAGCCCCTCCTTCCCTGCGATCTCCAGAGAGTTGCGGATGCGCTCGTCATCCGACTGCATACCCAGAATGCCCGCCACAAGGGCCTTGTCGGTGCCGTGGCCGCGATAGGTCTGGGCAAAGGAACCGCATAGCTCGATCTCGGCTTTGACCGCCTTCTCCCCCAGCACTTTGTGGGCGATGTAGCCCAGACGCACCGCACCGGCGGTGTGGGAGCTGGAGGGGCCGATCATGATGGGACCGATGATATCAAATACATTCATACAGGTTCCTTTCTCAGCTGCGGCGAATGATCTCTTTATAGAAGTCCACACCGCCGGGCAGGGCTCCACGGAAGATATTCTCGTTCAGGCCGTGGATGCTGGCATACTGCTGGGCATCGATATACAGAGGAGCGAAGCGGATGCAGTTGTCGCTGACTTCGCTGTAATATTTTGCGTCGGTACCGCCGGTCATGACATAGGGACAGATGCCCACACCGGGGTAGATGTCGGCGGCGACTTCCTCCACCAGTTTGAACGCGTCACCCTTGAAGTCCACCACAGGGCAGGGCTCGTACTGATAGATGACCTCGGTTTCCAGACCGTACTTCTCCGCCAGCTTGGAGATGATGGCGATGCTCTCCTCGTTGTCCTGATGGGGAATGAAGCGCATATTGCCCACCACGCTGGCCTGCTGGGGCAGAACATTGCAGCCGTCGGCCCCCTGCGCCATAGTAAATGCCAGTGTGGTATGGAGCATGGCTCCTGCGGTGGCGTTGATGGAGGGCAGCAGCTTCACCAGCAGAGGCTTGAACAGCCACATATTGGCGAAGATGGCCTTCATGCCCAGATCCATATTGGGGGCGGTGCGCTTGAACATCTCCTCCACCACAGGGGGCATCTCACTGCGGAAGGGGGACTTTTTCTCCACATCCGCCATAAACTTGCCCAGACGGACCAGAGGGGTGTTCTTGCCGGGGGCGCTGGCGTGACCGCCCTTGCCCTTGGCCACAAAGCGCACATCGCCATAGCCCTTTTCCACCACACCCACCATGCCATAGGTGCCCTTGACACCGGCAATGGGCTCTTCCACAATCATGCCGCCCTCGTCCAGCAGGAGCTTCAGGCGCACACCCTGCTCGGCCAGCCATGCGGCGGTGGCGGGGGCGCCGTCGCCGCTCCACTCCTCGGTGCAGCTGCTGGCGATATAGACATCGCAGGAGGGCTCATAACCCTCGGCGATCAGTTCTTCCACGGCGGTGAAAATACAGAACAGGCTGGCCTTGGTGTCCACGGTACCGCGGCCCCAGACACGGCCGCTCTCGTCGATGTCGCCGCTGAAGGGCTCGTGCTCCCACTCACCGTTGGCCTCCACCACATCCTGATGGCTCATGAGGAGGATGGGCTCACCCTCTCCCCTGCCGCTCCACTTGAACAGAAGACTGCCGTTGAAATCGTGCTTCTCGCAGACCCGGTGGACATTGGGGAACAGATCTTCCAATGTTTCGTGGAAGCGGTAGAACTTGCTGCGGTCTTCCTGTCCACGGAAGGAGACCGTTTCGTCCCGGACCATGCGGGCGAGAGCCTCGCCGTAGGCCACAGCGCGGTCGCTCTCCTCGGGGACGATCTTGGTATCTTTGGCGGGAGTCTTTTTCAGCAGCAGGGTACGACCCGCCACGACGGCGCCCACCCCCAGCGCGGCGGCACCGGCATATTTCAGGATCTTATTCACGGAAAACTGCCTCCTTATTACAGCATATCTTTCTTATACATGACATAGCCCAGTCCCAGTGCCAGACCGCCGCTGGGGATCAGCAGCAGACTGGTCTGACTGATGGCGGCGGGCACTGCCACGCACAGAACGCTCATCAGAATCAGAGGGATGGATGCCAGCTTCAGGCTCTTGGAGAAATACTTCAGACCCAGCGCGCCGAACAGGGCGGGCACCACATTGTTGAAGGCGGGCAGCAGACTCTCCTGCTGCAGAATGGGCTGGAGGGGCACCAGTGCGATGACACCCACCACAATGACAAGGGTGGTGGTAATGGCGCTGGTGGCCACGGAGATGGTGGAAACGATCTCATGCTCGGGGGTACCGGGCTGCGTGCCGGCGATGTCCTTGGCATTCATGACGCAGGGGATCTTCATGTTGGTCACATTACCTGTCAGGAAGGACAGGTAGCTGCCGCCCACGCCCAGCATGGGGGTATAGACCAGAAACTCCACAATGGCCACAGGGATATAAATCAGGCCAACCTTGGCAAAACCGGCCAGAAAACCGCCCAGATCGGGGGCAACGCCGTTGACTGCGCCCACCACGAAGGGAACGGCAGTCAGCAGCACCACGGCGGCCACCATCATCAGTCTGCCCAGACGGTGCAGACCCTCATTGAACTCTTTGAAGAACAGTTCTTTTTCGTTCAAACCGGCCACCTCCTTACAGCATCATGCCCATGACCACGGCGGCGGCCATGGCGATGAGCATACTGGCGGCAAGGCTGAAATTCTCCAGCACCGCCATATTTTTCTTCTGCACCAGATACTCAAATCCGGCCATACACACCGCGGCAACACCGGCAACGGCCAGAGGCATCCAGTCCCCTCCGCCGCCGGGAGCGGCCTTGCCCACATAGGAGCCGATATAGGCCGCACACAGACCGACGAACATGGCGGTGGTGGCGTGGGCACCGAAACCGGGCTTGGCATTTTCGCTTTTTTCCTTCCTGGGGGCGCTGCCCAGTTTGCCCAGATACTTCTTCAGGAAGAAAATACAGCAGAACACGCCGCCCAAAATACCGATGGTCATGACCAGTGCGATGGTCACGAAAGCGCCAATGGACAACTCCTCCAACCGCAGACCAGACAGGCCGATGGACTGTGCCGCGATCTCCGCCACATTCAGCTCATACTGCAGCGCGCCGATAACGGACAGGCGCAGCCAGGAGAAGGGCACCCCCAGAGAGCCGCTCAGGGCAATGACACCCAACAGGATGCTGATGGAGGGCAGGAGGGTGAATGTGGCACTGGCAGTGATGGTCTTGCGCAGGACTTTTTTATCCATGCCCAGTTTGATACCGGCGCGATAGCTCTTGATCAGAAAGACAAAGCACATGACCGTGATAAAGGCCAGCACCAGAGCCACGATCAGATAAAACATCCCGGCATTTACCTGGGACAAATATTCGTTCATGTTCGAATTCTCCTTTGTCACTTCTCCTGTCGGAGGACGACCTCTCCGGCATGTTTATAGATACTGCCTTCGGGCACCACGCCGCGGACACAGGACAGGGGGTACACGCTGGCCTTGCGTCCCACCACGGTTCCGGGATTGAGGACGCTGTTGCAGCCGATC
>JAZQVX010000148.1:0-6247 GCA_045632045.1 Lawsonibacter sp. | reverse complement strand
TTAGAAGCCCAGCAGCTTGTTCACATGGTAGGGGAACTGGATCAGCCACCAGGGCCAGTCGTGGTTGACATCCTCGCCCCAGACATCCACCCATGCGGGGACACCCAGACGGGCGAAGTCGGCCTGCAGAGCCCAGGCGTCCACCTTGGCCTCGTCCTCCCAAGCGCCCTGACCGCAGACGATGACGATGCGGCCCTGACGGTACTGCTCCACCAGATAGTGGTCGGGGGACATGTTGCGCATAAAGTCGTTGGGGGAGTTGTAGTAGACCTGCATGTCGGAATAGCCCTCGAAGAAGTAGGAGGCGTGGAACAGACCGGACATGGACAGGCAGCCGCCGAACAGGTCGGGGCGGCGCAGGTAGAAGTTGACGCAGTGATAGCCACCCATGGAGGCACCGGTCAGCATGACCTTGCCGTGGTAGGAGGTGGAGTCAGTCTCGGCATGGATCTCATGCAGGCGGGGAATGAACTCCTCGCAGACATACTTGAACCACTGCTCGTGCCACATGATGCGGCCGTGGTGGTCGCCGCCCTTGGCGGACCAGGTCTCCTCGTCCACACAGCCGATGCAGAACAGCTGCAGACGGCCCTCTTCCAGATGATTGGCCACGGTGTCGATCATGCCGCGGCCCACAAAGTCGAAGAACTTGCCGTCCTGGC
This sequence comes from Lawsonibacter sp., assembly GCA_045632045.1. Taxonomy (GTDB): domain Bacteria; phylum Bacillota; class Clostridia; order Oscillospirales; family Oscillospiraceae; genus Lawsonibacter. The sequence goes on along the minus strand of JAZQVX010000148.1, from coordinate 5,585 downwards.
AGGGGAAGACCACCATGGGCAGACCGGCGTGGCCGTAGACCTTGAACTCCATGTCGCGGCCGAGGTTGTGGGAATACTCTTTATAGTAACGGGTATGCATGATAATCAGTTTTCCTTTCTGGTTAAGACATAGTGGGCGAAGGCGATGGCCTCCTCCTCGCTGGGGAAGCGGGCGATGAAGGCGAAATCGCCCATGGCGCTGGCCAGAGCGGCGGGCATTTCCTCGTACATGAGGATGGAATCGCCATAGTTGGCCCAGATCTCCTCGTGGGAGTGGACATAGCTGCCGCCGCGGCGCTGGGAAGCGAAGACGCAGCTGTAGGGGCGCTGGTCGGGATTGAAGTAACCCTGATCGTAGCATACCATGTTGGCCCAGATCTGATAGACATTGATGTCGTTGGCGTAGTTCATCATGTCGGGGGTGTAGCCTCCGGGGGGACGCATGTTGACCTCGAGGCCGAAGATGTCGCCCTTCTTGCCCAGACCCTCCTTATCCTCGTTCAGGACAAAGAACTCGCAGTGGAAGAAGCGGGACTCACTCTCAAAGGCTTTGATGGTGCGGCGGCCGGCATCCCGCAGATCCTCGGGGACCTGCTTGCGGGAGTAGTACCACATATCCAGCTGGTCGTTGACCACATCCATGACGGGATCGGGGAAGTAGTGGCTGGTCTCAAAGATGATGTCCCGGTTGGAGTCGCAGATACCGTCGTAGGAGACGATGGTGCCGTTGATGAACTCCTCCATGATGTACTGCACGCTGGGATAGTTGTCATAGAAGAAGCGCAGCTCGTCCTCGTTCTTCAGCTTGTAAGTGGCAGCGGCACCCACGCCGTTGTCGGGCTTGACGATGACGGGGTAGCCCACCTGAGCGACGAAGTCCAGACCGGCCTCCAGGGTGGAGACGAGGTGATAGCGGGCGGTCTTGACGCCGGCCTTCTCATAGAACGCCTTCATGGCGCTCTTGTACTTGATGCCGGAGATGTTGTCGTTGCGCAGACCGGTGGTCACATTGAAGTCGGTGCGCAGCTGGGCGTCGCGCAGCAGCCAGTACTCGTTGTTGCTCTCCATCCAGTCGATCTTGCCATACTTGAAGGAGAAGAAGGCACAGGCCTTAAAGACCTCGTCGTAGTTCTCCAGACTGCCGACCTTGTAGTATTCCACCAGAGAATCCTTCAGCTCCTGGCTGAGATTCTCGTAGGGCTCGTCGCCGATGCCCAAAGTGGTCACGCCGTTATTCTTCAGACCCTGAGTGAAATGCCAATAGGTCTTGGGAAAATTCGGGGATAAAAACACGAAATTCATGGGGTTCCTCCTCTCCTCTTTACATGATTTTTCTCATCATATCATGTCTTCCAGAAAAAAGCAAATGTATGCGGAGAAAAACAGGGGCTTGCCAAGCACCTTTTTTTATTTTAAAATAAGATAAAATGATGGGAGGGATCGGTATGACCTTAAATCAGCTGAAATATTTCGTGGCGGTGGCGGAGTCGCGCAGTTTTACCAAGGCCGCAGAGCAGTATTTTCTGGCGCAGACTGCCATTACCCAGCAGATCCAGAAGCTGGAAACATCTCTGGGGGTGCAGCTGATCGACCGCAAGACCCGCCCCATCTCTCTGACGCCCATGGGACAGGTGTTCCTCCGGGAGGCCCGCAGTATTCTGCGGCGCATGGACGGCGCCATCCAGCGCACCCGGGAGGCCTCCACCGGCATCACCGGCACTCTGCGCATCGGCTATACCAAGGGCTATGAGCACAGTGACCTGCCGGTCAAAATGCGTCGCTTCCACCAGCGTTTCCCCAATGTGCTGGTGACCTGCTACCGCTGTGACACTGACCGGCTGATGGCGGGACTGGTCAACGGGGAGTACGATGTCATCTTCACATGGGACTCCACCAACCTCATCCGGGACGAGCGGGTGGACTACTGCCTGCAGGAGCGGGTACAGCTGGTGGTGGCCCTGTACGGCTCTCACCATCTGGCCAAGCGCACCGGCCTGACGCGCGCCGACCTGAAGGACGAGGTCATGCTTTTCATGACTCCCTCCAGTACCGGCGACACCACTGCCGATGAATTTTTCATCCACCTGTACCAGAAGGCGGGCTATACCCCCAACATCCTCATGCGCTCCAACGATGTGGAGAGTATTCTCATGATGGTGGCGGCGGAGGAGGGCATCTCCATTCTGCCCGCGTCCTGTATGCGCCATCTGTCCGATGCGGATAACCTGGTCTTTGTCCCGCTGGAGGGCGAGGAGGAAGTGGAAGAGATCCTGGCCTTCTGGCGCAAGGACAACGACAGTCCCTCCCTGCGCCACTTCCTGGAGGGGCTGGACAGCAATCAGAGCGGAATCTGAGGCGACGATATGACATGGGAGGACTGAATATGGCCGGTTTACTGGAAGTTTGTGTGGATTCTCTCCCCTCTGCCCGGGCTGCTGTTGCCGCGGGAGCCGACCGTCTGGAGCTGTGCGCCGGACTGGCGGTGGGTGGTCTGACCCCTTATACCGCCCTTCTGAAACAGATCCGGCGGGAAAGTGACATCCCCATCCGCTGTCTTATGCGCCACCGGGCGGGAGATTTTCTCTATACCCCCGATGAGATCGTCCTGCTGGCAGAGCAGATCCGTGAACTGCGGGCGGCGGGAGCCGACGGCTTCGTCATCGGCTGTCTGACCCCTGAGGGACATCTGGACAAGTCTGCCATGGCCCCTCTGGTGGAGGCCGCCGCGGGCCGCGGCATCACTCTGCACCGCTGTATTGATGTGTCGGTCGAGCCGGAGAAAACCTATCTGGACGCCATGGAGCTGGGCATGGACACCGTTCTCACCAGCGGTGCCGCATCCTCCTGTCTGGGAGGGATGGAAACCATCGGGCGACTGCTGGCACTGCGGGACAGCCGCAGTGGCCCGGAAGTCCTTGTGGGAGCAGGAGTCAACGCCAAGGTGATCGCCCGCTTCCGGCAGGAACTGCCTGCCGCCCGGGCCTTCCACATGAGCGGCAAGACCGAACTGGAAAGCGGGATGATCTTCCGCCGGGAGGGCGTTCCCATGGGACTGCCCGGACTGGATGAATTCCACATCCAGCAGACCGATCCCGCCGCTGTCCGGGCCGCCCGGGCCGTCCTGGACGAATGAAACATCCACCCCCCCATGATCCGAAAGGACCATGGGGGGTTCTTCTTTGATTCAGATCACAGGGCGGTCTGGGCGAGCTTTTTGCGGGTAAGCAGCCAGTTGCGCACCAGAAAAATCAGGAAGGGGATGCCGGCGTAGCCGAACACGGGATAGATGATACCGATCAGGTTGCCGAATCCCGCCAGACTGAGCATCCAGGCACCGGCCAGCAGGAGCGTGGTCACGAGCTTGCGCCGGGTGTTGACCCATTCGCGGGACAGCGAGAGCTGATTGATGACCGCGTTGCAGGAGGAGAGGGCCGCGCTGAACATACCCATGCCCATCAGCAGATCATAGCCGCCTTCAAGGGCGGGGTGCAGTTGACCGGCCAGCATTGCCATGGGGAGTTCGGTCGCTCCGGCATCGGGTCTGGCGGCAAGGGCGGCGATGATGCTGCCGGCCAGCAGGATCAGCAGTGTGTTGCCGATCCAGAGTCCCCGGTTCAGGGTGGTCAGATCGGGCAGATGCTTGGCCATGGGGGCCAGCACACAGATGGTGCCGAAGAGGTTATAGGCGGCGTAGGTAAAAAAACCCACGACCCAATGGGGGATCAGCGTGGACACACTGCCGGTGGCAGGGGCGAACTGAAATCCGTTCCGGAACAGGGTGATGATGCCCAGCAGCACAGCGCACACCGTAATGGCCGGAACCACCAGAGAGAAGGTGGTCACCAGACCGTGCAGTCCGAACTGAGCCACAAGCAATACGACCGCGGTGAAGATCAGGCCGGCCAGCCACGCAGGTATGCCCAGCGGATGGGACAGAAGCGCGGCGCCGCCGGCGATCATGATGACGCACACACCAAACAGAAGCAGTCCCTGCATGACCGAAACGACCACGCGCAGTCCGGGACGATCGCCGGGGGTCAGCATTTGGGACATATCCTCCTGTCCTGTCGCCATGATCAGGCGGAGCAGGGAATAGTCCACGCAGAAAAACAGGGCGGCAGTCCCCAGAAAACCCAGAAGGCCGATGGGACCAAAACAGGAAAAGAACTGCCACAGCTCCTGACCGGACACAAAGCCGGCCCCCAGAAAGACTCCGGTATAGGACAGTGCCAACTGGATGGCAGAAAGTTGCTTCATAGCGAAATACCTCCCGAGCGGGCGAAATGAACATTGTGACAACAGTGCAAGAATAGATGTGAATTCCGTCCTAATCATAATTCGACTTCGAGGTGAAGTCAAGAACAGAAACAATCCCCGTGATCCTTTCGGATCACGGGGATTGTAATTTGATTCAGCTTACGCCGTCAAACTCTCATTAGCGAGGGTTCTTGATAGCGGCCTGAGCGGCAGCCAGACGAGCGATGGGCACACGGAAGGGGGAGCAGGAGACATAGTCCAGACCGACCTCGTGGCAGAACTCGACGGAGGAAGGATCGCCGCCGTGCTCGCCGCAGATGCCCAGCTTCAGATCGGAGCGGGTCTCGCGGCCCAGCTTGGAAGCCATCTTGACCAGCTTGCCAACACCGTTCTGATCCAGACGAGCGAAGGGATCGGACTCGTAGATCTTGGAGGTGTAGTAAGCGTCCAGGAACTTGCCGGCGTCGTCGCGGGAGAAGCCGAAGGTCATCTGGGTCAGATCGTTGGTAGCGAAGGAGAAGAACTGAGCCTCCTTGGCGATCTCGTCAGCGGTCAGAGCGGCGCGGGGGATCTCGATCATGGTGCCGACCTTGTACTCCATCTTGGAGCCGGCGGCAGCGATCAGAGCGTCAGCGGTCTCAACGACGACCTTCTTAACGAAAGCCAGCTCCTTGATCTCGCCAACCAGGGGGATCATGATCTCGGGAACCATATCCCAGTCGGGATGCTTAGCAGCGACATTCAGAGCGGCCTTGATGACGGCGCGGGTCTGCATAGCAGCGATCTCGGGATAGGTGACAGCCAGACGGCAGCCGCGGTGACCCATCATGGGGTTGAACTCGTGCAGGCCGGAGATGATGGCCTTGATGTCAGCGACAGACTTGCCCATGGTCTCGGCCAGCTCAGCGATGTCGGCCTCCTCAGTGGGAACGAACTCGTGCAGGGGGGGGTCCAGGTAACGGACGGTCATGGGACGGCCCTCGAGAGCCTCGTACATGGCCTCGAAGTCACCCTGCTGCATGGGCTCGCTCTTGGCCAGAGCGGCCTCACGCTGCTCGCCGGTGTCGGAGCAGATCATCTCGCGGATAGCCTTGATGCGGTCTCCCTCGAAGAACATGTGCTCGGTACGGCACAGGCCGATACCCTCAGCGCCGAACTTAACGGCCTGAGCGGTGTCGCGGGGGTTATCAGCGTTGGTGCGGACCTTCAGGGTGCGGAACTCATCAGCCCAAGCCATGATGCGGCCGAACTCGCCGGCGATCTCAGCGTCAACAGTGGGGATGATGCCGTCGTAGATGTTACCGGTAGAACCGTCGATGGAGATGTAA
>JAZQVX010000147.1:0-12896 GCA_045632045.1 Lawsonibacter sp. | reverse complement strand
CCGACCATCGGTCGGGGGCTTTCAAACTTACTTGTCGGAGATGGGGACACGGGGCAGAGTCCACTTATAGTGGCTGGCCATCATGCGGATGATGACCACCAGCACGGTGGTCACGACGATGGCGGCGCCGTCGTTATAGCGGTGCAGCCAGTAATAGCACACGCTGCCGACGATGGAGGCCAGGGCGTAAATGTGCTTGCGCAGAACGGCGGGGGTGGTCTGGCTCAGGACATCGCGGATCATGCCGCCGCCCACGCCGGTGAGCATGCCCAGAAAGATGCAGAAGAAGGCGTTGTCGCCGAAACCGGCGTTGATGGTGTTCTGCACGCCGATGACGGAGAAAATGCCCAGACCGGCAGCATCGAAGAAGTTGAGCAGATCGTCATTGAGAATACGGATGGGCTTTTCACGCTTGCTGTTGATGTAGCTGAACAGGAAAACCACGGCGGCGGTGATCACGGCGGTGAGCATGTAGACATAGTTCAGAAATGCTTTGGGAGGGATCTGTCCCAACAAGAGATCGCGGACGATACCGCCGCCGATGGCGGTGGTGGCGCCCAGGAAGAGAACGCCGAACAGGTCGAGTTTGCGCTCAATGGCGATCATGGCGCCGGAAATGGCAAAGGCGACGGTGCCGATGATCTCGGTAACAAAGAAAAGCAGATCAGCAGGAATTTTCATGCTGTGACCTCCATGTGCAAACAACAGATACCATATTATACATCCAATCGACTCTGGGAGCAAGTGCGAAAAAAGACATTGGGACGGTTGTATTTTTCGGGGAAATGGGCTATCATGTGGGTGAAAACCCGGGACAGGAGGTGCCCTTATGCCCGAGCGCGGCCAACAGGACAATCAGATCATCAACGGCGTCATCTGGAAGCAGTTGATGGTATTTTTCTTCCCCATCGCCGTGGGAAGCATTTTTCAGCAGTTTTATAACACGGTGGACGCCATCATCGTGGGCCGCTTCGTGGGTAAGGAGGCCCTGGCCAGCGTGGGCGGCTCCGCCGCCATGGTGTGCAGTCTGGTGCTGGGCTTTTTCACCGGCCTGTCGGCGGGCGCTACCGTCACCATCTCCCAGTTTTACGGAGCGGGAGATCAGAAGAACCTCCATAAAAGCCTCCATACCGCCTACGCCCTGTGCGTGATGGCGGGCGCGGTGCTGATGGTGGGCGGCTGGCTGGTCACGCCCGCCCTGCTGGGATGGATGAAGACCAATCCCGAGATCATGGCCGACTCCGTCACCTATCTGCGCATCTATTTTCTGAGCATCATCGGTATGCTGATCTATAATATGGGCGCGGCCATCATGCGTGCCATTGGCGATTCCCGCCGCCCCCTGTACTATCTCATCGTCTGCTGTGTCATTAACATCGTGCTGGACATCTTGCTGGTGGTGGTGTTCCACATGGGCGTGGCCGGTGTTGCCGTCGCCACCGCCGTGGCCCAGACCGTCAGTGCCGTCCTCGTGACCCGCACCCTCATGGTGGATTACGACGGACTGAAGCTGATCCTCCGGGAGATCCGCATGGACCTCCCCAAGCTGAAGGTCCAGCTGCGCATCGGTATGCCCAGTGGACTGCAGGTGGCTATGTACGGCGTGTCCAACATGGTCATCCAGACGGCGGTCAACACCTTCGGCACCGACTATGTAGCGGCCTGGGCGGCCTACGGTAAACTGGATGCCATCTTCTGGGCCATCTGCGGCGCCTTCGGTGTGGCCATCACCACCTTCGCCGGTCAGAACTACGGCGCGGGCAAGCTGGATCGTGTGTTCAAGAGCATGAAGGTCTGCACCGGCATGGCTGTACTGGCCTGCGGCAGCATCATGATCCTGCTGATGGTGTTCTGCCGGTTCCTGTTCGGCATCTTCTGCGAGGACACCGGAGTGGTGGATCTGGGCGTATATATGCTGACCACCATGATGCCCAGCTACATTCTCTTCGTGTTCATTGAGATCTACTCCGGCACCCTGCGTGGTCTGAGCGATGTCTTTGTCCCGGCCATTATCACCATGAGCGGCGTCCTCTTCGTCCGCGTGCCCATGATGGTCTTCGTCATCCCCGCCATCCCCGACTTCATGGTGGTGCTCATGAGCTACCCCATCTCCTGGGCGGTGACGCTGATTTTGTTTATCCCATACTTCTCCTACCGAAAGAAAAAGATCATCCGCCAGCTGGCGGGATAAAGAAAAGAACAACACCCTATGGGTGGTGTTCTTTATTTTATATCAGCACTCCGTCATAAGCTGAATGATCTTTCTGTCGGTGTCCCGCATACCTTCGCGGCCCACCTCGCAGATGGAGCGGATGGTGTTCTCCACGCCCTTGACCACCAGACCGTCGCCGCCGTAGAACTGCTGGCCGTCCCGGTACATCTGATGACCCAGCTGAGCCGCGTCGATGGAGGAGGAAATTTTTGCCGCACAGCTGGCTTTGGCGCCGTCGCACACGATGCCCGAGGCGATGGCCAGTGCGTTGACCAGAGTGTGGGACACATCGTCCAGATCTCCGCCGTCCAGATAGGAGATGGCGGCGCCCGCGGCGGCGCCGGCGCTCACCGCGCCGCAGAAGGCGGACAGTCGACCGATGCCGTCCTTGAGGTGCAGGGCGGTCAGATTGGAGATGGCCAGAGCGCGATAGAGCTTCTCATCGCTGCAGCCCCACTCCTTTGCGTACTCCACCACGGGGACGGAGACGGTGATGCCCTGATTGCCGCTGCCGGAGTTGATGATGACAGGCAGCTCACAGCCGCTCATGCGGGCATCGGAGCCTGCGGCGGCCTTGGCACGGGCCCGGGTGTGGACATCGTCGCCATAGGTGCGCAGAAGCACCTTGCCGATGTTGGCGCCGTAGTCGTTGCGCAGACCCTCCTCGGCGATGGCGCAGTTATAGGCCATCTGCAGGTCGAACAGCTCCTTCACATCGCTGACATCCATGGTGGTGGCGAAGTCGTAAATGTCGGCCACGGTGAGCAGATCATAGTCCAGTCCGCTGTTCTCGGCGGGGTTGATGGGCTCCTGCTCCAGCAGAACCTTGCCGTTGTGGAGGATGCTTGCCAGTCCGGTGTGGTGGTTGATGATGCGCACGCTGGCCTGATCCTCCCCGGCGTAGAGATGGATCCAGATGTCCAGCACCAGATCGGACAGAGCGGGCTTGACGGTGATGGGGGTGTTGTCCAGAAATGCGGCCAGCTCCTCCTGTTGGGCGGCAGTCACCTGAGAGATGACCTCCAGCTCCTTGTCAGCGTTGCCGGCCACGATGCCGATGGCGGCGGCGGCAGCCAGACCCCGGCGGCCGCCGGTATTGGGCACCACCACGCTTTTGACATTTTTGATGATGTTGCCGCTGGCCTCCACCACCACCCGGTCGGGCATCTTGCCCAGAACCTGACGGGCCTTGGCGGCGCAGTAGGCCACGGCGATGGGCTCGGTACAGCCCATGGCGGGAACCAGTTCCTCTTTGAGGATCTGGAGATAAGTCTGATAGACGGTGCTGCTGCGTTCCATATCGTTCACTCCATCCGAATGTGATTGCTTGCTTCATCCAGTTTACACGAAAATCCGTCCCGGCGCAAGGGGATTACACAGTTCCCTCACGGTAATAGGACACCAGCCCCGCCCGGTCGCAGAGGACAAAGCGCCGGTTCTCGTATCGGATCAGTCCCATTTCTGCCAGCTTCTTGCAGGCTCTGGAGGTGGTCTCCCGGGGCAGTCCCACAAATTCCGCCGTCTGGGTGACGGTGAGCGGGAAGGAGATGGCGATTCCCTCCTCACATTTTACGCCGTGATCCTGACTGAGCTTGAGCAGTTTGATGGCCAGCTTTCGCTCCACGCTGAGATACCCGGCGGTGTTTTTGAGCTGATGGCTCATGCGCCACAGATCCGTTTCATAGTGGGCGAACAGGGCGGCGGACAGGGCAGGGGAGGCGGAAACCAGTTTCCCGAAGCGCTCCTTCGGGATGGACAGGAGCATGGTGTCGGTCATGGCCTCCGGATAGAGGTTTCCCGGCTTGGTGTCAAAAATATTGTGATTGAGCAGTTTCCCCGCCCCGAGGAAGAACAGGATCTTCCGGGTGTTCTGGCGGGTGACGGTGAACAGAGCCACCACACCCCGGTATACGAAATATACCCTGCCGTGATACTGCTCGGCGTTCTGGAATCCCCGCCCGGCGGGCAGTTCCCCCCGACGGAGATTTTCAATCTGAAACAGAGGGGCCAGCTGGTCAAGCTCTGAATCACTCAGCCCATGAAAAAAGGGGATCTCTCGCAGCATCACCGCCGTGGCGCTCAACTGAGCCATACCATCACCTCCTCGCGTTTTCCCCATTATACCACGAACTGTGACCGCCGTCACGCGATCGGGGAAAAATCCTTTTTCACAGGGGCGGATTGTGATTAAATGGAACCAGAAAAGCAGGTGATACCGTGATAAAAAGATTTTTTCTTCTTCTGCTGACCCTGTTATGTCTGGCCGGGTGCAGACAGCAGACCGAACTGCCCCAGTCGCCCGGGGCATATACCTTTCAGGACGATTTGGGGCGCACCGTTTCCCTGGACACTCCAACTCGGGTGGCCGCCCTGACGGGCAGCTTCGCCGACATCTGGTGCCTTGCGGGGGGCGAGGGTAGCCTCGTAGCCGCCGCGGGGGACAGCTGGACCAGTTTCGAACTGCCCCTTGGGGAAGAGGTGACCAATCTGGGAGCCATCAAGACCCCGGATATGGAGCGGCTGCTTGCCGCCGCCCCCGATCTGGTGCTGCTCAGCAGCAATACCGCCGCCCAGCTTGCCCTGCTGGAGCCTCTGGAACAGGCGGGGCTGAGGGTGGCCTGTTTCAATGTGACCAACTTTGCGGAATACCTCAACATGTTGGAGATCTGCACCACTCTGACCGGAAACCCGGAGGCCTATGACCGCCACGGACTTGCCTTGAAAGCGCAGATCGAAGCCGCCCGTACCCGCTCCGACGGCAGTGCCCCCACTGTTCTCTATATCCGTGCCACCGGCAGCAGCTGCAAGGTGAAAAACAGCCGGGACACGGTGCTGGGGGAGATGCTGGCCGACCTGGGCTGTATCAACATCGCCGACAGGGAGGACAGCCTTCTGGAGCAGCTCAGTCTGGAACAGATCATCCGCGCCGACCCGGACTATATCTTCGCCGTTCTGCAGGGTGCCGACTCCACCGCGGCCCAAAAGACACTGGAAGCAACCCTTCTGTCCAACCCCGCGTGGCAGAACCTGACGGCGGTGCGTGAGGGACGCTTCCATGTGCTGGAACACCGCCTGTATAACCTGAAACCCAATGCCCGATGGGGGGAAGCCTATGAAAAACTTGCCGATATTCTCTACCCCGCGCCGTGAGGGAAAGCTCCTGACCCTGCTGGCGGGGCTGACCCTGCTCAGCGTGGCGCTGAGCCTGTGCGTGGGCTCTGTCCCCCTCTCGTTGGGGGAGGTCTGCTCCGTTCTCGCGGGAAAGACAACGCAGGGTACCGCCCATGCCATCGTCTTCCACTCCCGCCTGCCCCGGACACTGGGGTGCCTGCTGGCGGGATGCGCTCTGGCGGTGTCGGGTGCCGTCATCCAGAGTGTGCTGGCCAACCCCCTTGCCGCCCCCAACATCATCGGGGTCAACTCCGGCGCGGGGCTGATGGTGGCCCTCAGCTGCGCCCTCTTTCCCACCGGAATTGCCGCCCGCCCCATCATGGCCTTTCTGGGGGCGCTGGGGGGCGTGCTGTTGGTGCTGTTTCTGGCCCGGCGCACCCGAGCCTCCCGAATCACCCTCGTGCTGGCCGGTGTGGCCATGAGCAGCATGTTCTCCGCCGGTATTGACGCGGTGGTGACTTTTGTTCCCGAGGCCCTCAACGGCTATTCCGACTTTCGCATCGGCGGCATGGATAACCTGACCACGGAGCGGCTGCTCCCGGCGGCGGCGGTCATCGGACTGGCACTGCTGGGAACCATGCTCCTGTGTCCGGAGCTGGATGTCCTCATGCTGGGCACAGACACCGCCCGCAGTCTGGGGCTGAATGTGGACAGAATGCGGCTGGTTTTGCTGACACTGGGCGCCGCCCTCGCCGGGGGAGCGGTGAGCTTCTGCGGTCTGCTGGGCTTTGTGGGCCTCATCGTACCCCACATCATCCGCCGCCTGCTGGGGGAGGAGAGCCGTCCTCTCATTCTGGGCTGTGCTTTTGGGGGAGCCGCCCTGCTGACCGGGTGTGACATTCTGGCCCGCACCCTGTTTGCCCCCTATGTCCTCCCGGTGGGCATCATCCTGTCCCTGCTGGGCGGGCCCTTCTTCATCTGGCTGCTCCTGCGGCAGAGGGGAGGCCGCGGCGCATGATCGAACTGAAAAATCTCTCCGTGGGCTACGGTGCCCACAGAGTTCTGGAGCATATAAACCTGACCATCCGCCCCGGGGAAGTCACCGCTCTGGTGGGAGTCAACGGCAGCGGCAAAAGTACCCTCATCCGCACCGTCACGGGGCTGCAGTCCCCGCTGGATGGTGAGATCCTGCTGGATCATATCCCTTTGTCCCAATTGTCACCCCGGGAGCGGGCAAAGGGGATGGCCTATCTGGCCCAGAGCCGCTCGGTGCCCAACATTACCGTAGAGCGGATGGTGCTCCACGGCCGCTTCCCCCACCTGCCCTATCCCCGCACCTATGGAAAGGAGGATATGGAGCAGGTTCGTGCCGCCATGGAGCGCACCGGGGTGGCGGATCTGTCCCACCGTCTGCTCAATACCCTCTCCGGGGGACAGCGCCAGCGGGTCTATCTGGCCATGGCTCTGGCCCAGAATACCCCGTACCTCTTCTTTGACGAACCCACCACCTATCTGGATGTGTCCCACCAGCTGGAGGTCATGGATACCGCCCGGGCTCTGGCGCAGGAGGGCCGGGGCATCCTGCTGGCCATCCACGACCTCTGTCTGGCCCTGCGGGGGGCAGACCGCATCGTGGTGCTGGATGAGGGGCGGGTCTGTATGGACGCCTCCCCGGAAGCGGTCTGGCAGAGCGGTGTGCTCTCCCGGATCTTCGGCTCCCGCCTGTGCCGGGTGGAAACACCCGGGGGCTGGCGCTACTTTTATGAGTGATTTCTGGGAGAGCGGTGGGAGAATGCAAAGACGGTCGTGCAATTTCATGAAAATTTCGGAAAAAGTGTGGCCGTTTTTTCTGTTCTTCGATACGGATTGAACTTGTAAAAATTGGGCAAATCGTTTATCATGAATTTATACCCCCGCGTAAATTGCAGAGAGAAATAAGATAAACGAGAAATATGGAGAATTGAATATGAATACAGTTCTTACCGTAATCAAACTGCTGGGTGGCCTTGCCATGTTCCTGTACGGCATGGAAGTCATGGGCGACGGCCTGAAGCAGGGCTCCGGCACAGCGCTGAAGAACTTTCTGGGCAAGCTGACCCATAATGTCTTCCTCGGACTGCTGACCGGTACTCTGGTCACTGCCATCATTCAGAGTTCCACCGCCACCATCGTGCTGACCGTCGGTCTGATCGGTGCCGGCATCCTGAACCTGTAGCAGGCCGTCAGTATCGTGCTGGGCGCCAACATCGGTACCACCGTCACCGCCCAGATCATCCGTCTGATGGACATTGAAAGTTCGGGCAATTCCATTCTGGTGTTCTTCAAGCCCGACACCCTGGCTCCCGCCGCGCTGATTGCCGGCATCATCCTGTTCATGTTCCTGAAGAAGGGCGCCAGCAAGAGCGTTGGCATGATCTGCCTTGGCTTCGGTATTCTGTTTACCGGCCTGATGGGCATGACCGATGCCGTGGAGCCTCTGGCTGAGTCCCAGGCCTTCGTGGACACTCTGGGCTATTTCAGTGATATGCCCATTCTGGGTATCTTCACCGGTCTGGTTCTCACCGTCATCATCCAGAGCTCCTCTGCCATGGTCGGTATCCTGCAGGCCCTGTCCGTTACCGGTGTCATGACCTTCGAACTGGTCTATCCCATCGTCATGGGTATCAATCTGGGTACCTGCGTCACCACCGCTCTGGTCTGCTCCATCGGCTCATCCAAGGATGCCAAGCGTACCGGCGTGGTCCACATCGTGTTCAACACCATCGGCACCATCCTGTTCATGGTGGCCATGACCATCCTGCGCAGTGCCGGCTACATGCCCGGCCTGTGGGAGAGTGTGGTGGACAGCGGTGTCATCGCCAACTTCCAGACCATCTTTAACCTGCTGACCGCCATCGTGCTGCTGCCCTTCACCGGCCTGCTGGTGAAACTGGCCTGCGTAGTGGTCAAGGACGACGACAAGCAGGGCGAGAGCCACCCCGAGCTGGCCGCTCTGGACCGCAAGCTGATGATCTCCCCCGTGCTGGCACTGGGCCATGTCACCGACACCGTTGCCGCCATGGCAAAGGCCGCCCGGGACAATGTGGTGATGGCACTGGAGCAGTTCGACGGCTACGACGAACAGCGCACCGCCGTCATCGAAAGCCGCGAGGAACAGATCGACCGCTTCACCGACAATGTGGAGAACTACCTCATCGAGCTGTCCCACGGCATTGACACCGAGCGCGAGAATCACCAGATCAATGTCCTTATGCAGTGTTCCCCCAACATCGAGCGTATCGGCGATTATGCCATCAACTTCGACGAGATGGCCAAGCGCCTGGTGGACTCCGGCCTGAGCTTCTCTGAGCAGGCCCGCAAGGAAATGGGCATAGTGCGTGAGGCCGTGATGGAGATCCTCCGTCTGACCGTGGACGCTCTGGAGAAGGACAGTGTCTCCAACGCCCGACGCATCGAGCCTCTGGAAGAGGTCATCGACGATATGGTTCTCATGCTCAAGAACGCCCACAGCGCCCGCCTGCGCAAGGGTCAGTGCAACATTGAGTCCGGCCTGATCTACATGGACATGCTGACCAATCTGGAGCGTACCGCCGACCAGTGTTCCAACATTGCTCTGCTGGTTCTGGGCAAGAACGATGTCTCCATCATGAACAACTACCACAATTACATCCGTGAGCTGCATATCTCCGGCGATCAGACCTATCTGGCTGAGCAGAAGAACCGCCGTGAGCAGTATCTCGCGCCTCTGGAAGCCATCCAGAATTCCTGAATCCAATAAAAAAGAGGACTTGCTTATGCAAGTCCTCTTTTTTATTCGCGTTACAGCTGGCGCAGGATATATTCCTTGACCTTTTCCAGCTTGCTCTTCTTCCACTCGCCGTCCTCGGCCTTCCTGGAGAAGGGGACGATGATGTTGAAGTCCATGTGGGCGCCCTCGAAATAGCCGTCGGGCTCGGTGCTGAAGAAGTAACCGTTCCAGACCTCTTCGGAGGCGTTGGTGAAGCGCTCGGGCTCCAGATAGATCATCTTTCTGCTGTCCTCCACCACGAAGGCCTTGGCAGACAGGGGAGCCAGCAGCTCATACTCCTCGGCGGGGATGTTGGTGAACACATCGGGCAGGGGAGCGGCGTCGATGCGCTCCTCGCCGCGGACGATCTGGATGCCCATGGCCTCGAAGTCCACCTTCTCCTCGGTGAAGATCAGCTTGAGCAGCACGCCCACATCGGTATACAGGTGGACGCGCTGATAGTCGGTGTCGAAGATGAAGTTGCCCAGAGAGTAGAAAATGGCCTTGCCGTCGTCAAACAGCTCATAGTTCTCGGGGACATGGGGGTGGTGGCCCACCACCACATCGGCGCCCAGCTCCAGGAACTTCAGATAGCGGTCACGGGTATAGGGGCTGGGGAGGCTGGTGAACTCCTCACCGCCGTGGGAAACGATGACGCACCATCTGCACTTGCTCTTGATCTCGGCGATGCGTTTGGCGATGTAATCCATGTCGTCCCAGCGGAAGATGCCGGGCTCGGTGGCGGTGGCGGGGATGCACTCGGCCTGATAGGCCACATTGAACATGCCGATGCCGCCGGCCTCGTCCAGATAGATGGGCTCGGAGGCCTCGACCTCGTTCATACCGGCGCCCATGGTCAGACAACCCATATCGGCGGCGATCTTCTTGGTGCTCAGCACGCCCTCGGCGCCGGCATCCATGGTGTGATTGTTGCCGATGGACCAGATGTCGGCGTGCATCTTCTTCAGCACGCGGGTGGCCTCGGGATTCATGCTGTGGAAGAAAATACCGCGGGAGCCGTCATCCACGGCGTCGATCAGCGCACCCTCTACATTGGCCACGGTGTGGTCTGCGCTGTGGAAAAAGTCCAGCACGCTCTGGGACAGCAGGTTCTCGTCCTCCCAGCGCTTGTCCATGTAGCGGTCAAAGCCGATATCACCGGTAAATACGATCGAAGTCTGCTTTTTATCCATGTTCAGTTCTCCTTATTTCTTTCTGCGCGAACTTTTGTGCGGGAATATACTGGTGTTATTGTATATGAGCGGAGTGATTTTTTCAAGGGCGAAGGGGAAAATAATGCCAAAATCCACTGTGACATCCGGTTCGGAAAATTGACGCACACCCCCCTTTGGTTGTATAATGGTAGAAACGATCCCACAGAAAACCAAGGATTACATGAGGCGGTGAGAGCATTGTTACAATTACCGGTTGAGTTTGTGGCAAGAATGAAGCGATTGATGGATGAGGAGGAGTTCCGTCTTTATGAGGCCTCCTATCAGGAAAATGCAGTGCGCGCATTTCGCGTGAATACAGAGAAAATATCGGTGGAGGATTTTTCCGGAATCGACCCCTTTTCCGCCGGGCAGATCCCTTATGTGGAAACCGGTTTTTACCTTGATTACGACAAAGTAGGCAACCATCCCTTCCACCATGCGGGAATGATCTATGTACAGGACCCCGGCGCCATGGCGCCCGCAGAATGTCTGGAAATTCAGCCGGATTGGTGGATCCTTGATATGTGTGCCGCACCGGGCGGAAAAAGCAGCCAGCTGCGCAATAAGCTGGGGGAAAACGGAATTCTGATCTCCAACGAGATCGTCCCCTCCCGGTGTAAAATTCTGACCGGAAATATGGAGCGGCTGGGCTTCCGCAATACGGCAACCACCTGTCTGGATCCCGCGCGGGTCGCTCAGATCTTCCCGGAAACCTTTGATATGATCATGGTGGATGCCCCCTGCTCCGGCGAGGGTATGTTCCGCAAGGATGACATCGCCATCAAGGAGTGGAGCGTGGAGAATGTTCTGCACTGTGCCGAGCGGCAGAAGTGGATCCTGGAACAGGCGGTCACGACCCTGCGTCCCGGCGGGTACATCGTGTACTCTACCTGTACCTTCTCTCTGGAGGAGAACGAGATGGTCGTGGACAGCTTTTTGCGGGAGCACCCGGAATTTGAACTGCTTCCCGTGCGGGAGGTTGTCCGCCGCCATACCAGTGACGGCATCTGCTACGACGGCTGCACATGTGGCAACCTGCATGACGCAAGAAGATTCTACCCCCATAAGAGCCGGGGCGAAGGCCAGTTTATGGCCGTTCTCCATGATACACGCCCTGCCCTGCCGCGGATGAGGCGAGGAAAGAAAGCGGGCGTCAAACAGGACCCCGTTGTCATGGACTTTCTGAAGGACACCCTTGTTGACTATGACGCGGAGAAGGTCTCCCTGTATAACGGAAAACCTGTCTATGTGTCTCCCGAACTGGCATTGGACAAAGGCGTTGCCTTCTCCTGCGGCGTCACGATCGGTGAGATCCGTAAAAATTATATCCAGCCCCATCACCAGTTCTTTATGGCGATGGGACACCGGTTTAAGCGCCGGATCGAGCTTGCCCCCGACAGCGCGGAACTGGATCGCTATCTGCACGGAGAGGAAATCTCCGTTGATTGCGGGAACGGCTGGGCTGTGATCACCACTCAGGGCTGCAGCGTCGGCGGCGTGAAGGTCAGCGGAGGCCGGGCAAAGAATCACTATCCCAAGGGACTGCGAAAAGTGACCTGAGCAGATGGGGGCGCAAGGGGAAATTTCGGGGCGAGTGGAAGAAAAAGCGCTTCCTGTAAATTTACTGTTGCGCAAAAGGAAATAATATAGTAAAATATAACTTACCATGTTCCGCTTCGGAGCGGAGCAAGGCCGCACTAGTTGGGGAGTTAGCGGTGCCCTGTACCCGCAATCCGCTACAGCGGGAATGAATCCCGACCCCCGGAGGTGTGATGTGTCGTCTGACCTGGATAAGCAGCGATGATAGACCGGTCCTGCGCAACGTGGCTCCGTGAACCGTGTCAGGCGGGGAACCGAGCAGCACTAAGCGGTTCGCCGCGTGTGCCGTGGGGTTACTGTTCTTGAGCCGGCTGTCCCTGTAACGGACATATCGCATGGTTCAAAGGTCGGTGTGCGGCCTTGCTCCGTTCCGAAGCTAATTTTTTACAAAGAAAAGGGTGATCTGATGTATCAGGCCCTCTACCGCAAATGGCGGCCCAGAACCTTTGATGATGTGGTGGGTCAATCCCATATCACCGACACATTGAAGCAGCAGGTGGCCGGAGGACGCCCCTCCCATGCCTATCTCTTCACCGGCACCCGCGGTACCGGCAAGACCAGCTGCGCCAAGATTCTCTCCCGGGCCATCAACTGCGAAAATCCGAATAACGGCAACCCCTGTAACGAGTGCCCCTCCTGCCGGGGCATCGAGAACGGCTCCATTCTGGATGTTCTGGAGCTGGACGCCGCCTCCAACAACGGTGTGGATCAGGTGCGTGCCCTCCGGGATGAGGCGGTCTATACCCCCGCCGCCGTCCGCAAGCGCGTCTATATCGTGGACGAGGTCCATATGCTCTCCACCCCCGCCTTCAACGCCCTGCTGAAGATCCTGGAGGAGCCCCCCGCCCATCTGGTGTTCATTCTGGCCACCACCGAGCTGCATAAGGTCCCTGCCACCATCAAGTCCAGATGTCAGCAGTATGCCTTCAAGCGCATTCTGCCCGGTGACATCGCGGCCCATCTGTCCAAAGTG
>JAZQVX010000146.1:0-12273 GCA_045632045.1 Lawsonibacter sp. | reverse complement strand
AGCTGCTCCTGAGTTTCAATGTCGGAACTCTGGATGATATTCAGAATTTCTGTCTGGCGTGCATTTTTCATGGAGCAAACCCTCCCAATTTCTGACGCATGATCTGATAGAAGCTGCGCTCGGACAGACGGATCAGCGTGGTGCTTCTGGCGGATCGGACGATCTCTACCTTATCACCGCTGACAAGGCGAACTGCTTTACCGCCGTCTACAGATAAGAACAAATGCTTTCTGGTATTGCGGGGAACCTGTACCGTGACCTTTCGCGCGGAGTCCAGAACCATGGCTCGCGCAGACAGCTGATGGGCACAGACCGGGGTCACGAGAATACATCTGGAAGTCGGCTCCACAATGGGACCGCCGGCAGACATGGAATAAGCCGTGGAGCCGGTGGGTGTGGCAACAATGACGCCGTCACCGGTAAAGTTGGTGATGAGTTCCCCATCGGCACAGACATCCAGTTCGGCCACCCGGGCCATGGAACCGTTGGAGATGACCGCATCGTTAAGGGCCAGATTTTCACTGATGACCTTACCGGCGCGCACCACACGGACATCCAGCATCATACGCTCTTCCGTGCGGGGGATCCCTTTGCCCAGCAGACTGAGCAGCGACAACTCGGTCTTTTCCAGCTCAGCCATAAAGCCAACACTGCCCAGATTGACACCCAGAATGGGGACATTGTGCATGGTAGCGTCCCGGGCGGCATGGAGAATGGTGCCGTCACCGCCAAAGCAGATCAGCAGATCAGCGGTGGGCAGCTCTTTTTCCAGCGTGCTGACCACGACACCGTGGGGAATCTCCACCTTTTCCCCTTTTCGAGGTGTGAAGGGCAGGCACATTACAGTTTCAATATTTTCATGCTCCAGAATCCTCTTTGCTTCCTGAGCAGATCGCAGTCCACGGTCGCGGTAGGGGTTGGAACTGAGGATGACTTTCATGCCTTCCCCTCCCCCAGACCGGAGTGGGACAGTTCCACCAGTGCCTTCAGATCGCCCTCATAGGCAGGGCCTTCTCCGGCCTCCAGATAGCCCAGATATTCGATGTTGCCTTCGGGGCCCTTGATGGGAGAGAAGGTGATATCCTTCACGGCGAAGCCGGCATTGACGGCGTGCTCCAGAAAATGCTCCAGCACCTCCAGATGCACGGCAGGATCACGGACGACGCCCTTCTTGCCCACCTTTTCCTTGCCCGCCTCAAACTGGGGCTTGACCAGACAGACAGCCTGACCGCCCTCCCGCATCAGAGGCCGCAGAGGGGGCAGAATCAGATTCAGAGAAATGAAGGAAACATCCACGGAGAAGAAGTCCAGTTCCTCGGGAATCTGCTCCCGGGTGAGGTAACGGGCGTTGGTACGCTCCATACACACCACCTGAGGGTGGGTGCGCAGACGGTAATCCAGCTGGTTATAGCCCACATCCACGGAGTAAACCTTTTTGGCGCCGTTCTGCAGCATACAGTCGGTGAACCCACCGGTGGATGCGCCGATATCAGCACAGACGGTGTCCTTCAGGTCGATGGGCCAGCAGCCCATGGCCTTTTCCAGCTTCAGACCGCCGCGGCTGACATAGCGCAGGGTCTTGCCCCGCACTTCGATCACAGCGTCGTCCGCCACAGGGGCACCCGCTTTATCCACTTTCTGACCGTTGATATAGACCAGTCCGGCCATGATAATGGCCTGAGCCTTCTGACGGCTCTCAGCCAGACCCTGTTCGGTCATGGCCACATCCAATCGCTTTTTAGCCACGCTGAAGCACCTCCCGTGCTGTTTTGATGATACCCTGCCCATCCAGACCCAGTTCGGCCTTCAGGCAGGACACCGCTCCGTGGTGTACGAAACGGTCGCCGCAGTTGAGAAGAGCGGTCTTTGCACAGATGCCCTCCACTTCCACGGCGGCGGCCAGACGCTGCCCAGCGCCGGCGCTTGCAATACTGTCCTCCGCCACCAGCAGAGCGCCGGTGCGGCGCACGCTGTCCAGCACCAGTTCGGTGGGCAGAGGGGTCAATTCATTGAGTTTAATAACTTCGGCCTCAATGCCATCCTGAGCAAGGGCTTCGGCAGCGGCGAGAACATCGTTGATCTCCACGCCGTAGCTCACCATGGTCAGATCTTTGCCCGGACGGAGAATGACGGCGGGGGCAACCCCGCTGTCGGCGCGGTAAGCGCCTTCCCCTCCCCGGGGATAGCGCACCGCTACAGGGCCGTCCAGCTTCAGAACGGCACGCTCCAGCATGGACTCCATCTCGGCATAGCTGGAAGGGGCCAGAACACGCATTCCGGGCACACTGTCCAGAAATGCCACATCGAAAACACCCTGATGGGTTTCTCCGTCCTCACCTACCAGACCGGCACGATCCACGCCAAAGACCACATGGAGCTTGTCGATGGCTACATCGTGGATGAGCATGTCATAGGCACGCTGGAGGAAGGTGGAATAGACCGCAAAAACAGGGATGGCTCCCTGCTTGGCCATACCTGCGGCCATGGAAACGGCGCAGCCCTCGGCAATGCCAACATCGAAGAAGCGCTTGGGATGGGCGGCGGCAAAACCGTCCAGTCCGGTGCCTCCCACCATAGCGGCGGTAATGGCACAGATGCGCTTGTCCTCATGGGCAAGGGCGGTAAGCTTGTCTCCGAATACGGCAGAAAAGTTCTTTCCGCTCCCCTTCTTCGCCGCACCTGCGTCGGGATCAAAGGGGCTGACACCGTGGAAGGCATCGGGGTTCCGCTCCGCCGGTGTATAGCCTTTTCCCTTTACCGTCTTTACATGCAAAAGGACAGGCTCATTGATGTCCTTGGCATAGGACAGGAACTTATGCAGTTGAACCAGATCATGACCGTCCACAGGCCCCAGATAGTTAAAGCCCATATTCTCAAACATACTGCAGGGCAGCAGACTCTGCTTGAGCATCTGTTTGGCCTTATGGGTCACTTTGTATACTCCGCGGCCCACGGCTGTGGCATGCATGATCTTGCGGTAGCTCTTCTTGAAGGAGAGATACTGGGGGCGCATGCGCTGCTGGGCCAGATGTTCGGACACGGCACCTACGCTGGAGGAAATGGACATGCCGTTGTCGTTGAGGATGACCAGTAGCTGCTTGCCGCAGGTTCCGGCATTGGACAGTCCCTCGTAAGCCAGACCACCGGACAGAGCGCCGTCACCGATGAGGGCGATGACCTTATAGTCCTCCCCCAGAGCCTCACGAGCCATGGCCATGCCATAGGCCACCGCCACGGAGTTGGAGGCGTGACCGGCCACAAAGGCATCGTGGACGCTCTCAGCAGGCTTGGGGAAGCCGGCGATACCTCCGTACTGGCGGAGGGTAGACATGGCCTCAAGGCGGCCTGTGAGCATTTTATGGGGATAACACTGATGTCCCACATCAAAGACAAGGCGATCAACGCTGGTGTCAAAGACGCGGTGCAGCGCCACCGTCAGCTCCACAAGGCCCAGATTGGAGGCCAGATGCCCGCCGGTGGCAGAAACATATTTCACCAAATCCTCACGCAGTCGGCCGCAGAGCAGTTCACACTCCCGGTCGATGTGGTCGGACAGGATGGGATTGTATTCGTTTCTCTGATTGCTCAAAACGATACTCCTTTGTTAAACGCAACAGGATCACTTATACAGCAGGGCAAGGCAGCCCACGCCGCCGCCCAGCAGGGCACCCACCACCACCTGCAAGGGGGTGTGGCCCAGAGATTCCCGAAGGATCTCCATGGCGGGAACGGACTGCAGCTCTTCCCGCAATTCCTCCCACATCTGATTGATGTGCTTGGCGTGTTCACCGGCGGCGCGGCGAACATTGAAGGCATCGTACATCACCACGAGGGCAAAGCCTGCGGCGATGGCGAACATGGGGCTCTTGCCCCCATAGAGGATACCCACGGAGGAGGCGATGGCCATGACAAAGGCGGAGTGGGAACTGGGCATGCCGCCGGTTCCAAAGACAGTACTCCAACTGGTTTTGCCCCGGATCAGAAGCTCGATCAGAACTTTGATTCCCTGAGCCAACGCCCACGCAAGGGCCGCCAGATCAAAGACCAGATTTCCCGTTAAAAAGCCATCGTAGTAAACCATGATATTCCCCTATTACAAAAATCAGTTGCCGCGCTGTGCCATCTCACCGGCCAGCCAGACAAGAAATCCGGGCTGCTCAAAATCATCAAGGGCAGAAATGGCCTGCTCAGTTAGTTTATCCACCAGACTCCGGCAGCCATCCAGCCCCAGAGCGGTGAGGAAAGTACTCTTTTCATTGGCGCGATCGGAGCCGATGGGCTTGCCCAGCTCCTCGGCAGTGCTGATCTCATCCAGCATGTCGTCCCGCACCTGGAAGGCACGGCCCAGGGCGGCGGCGTAAGCGGTCACATTGGCGCGCTGCTCCTCACTGCCCCCGGCGGCAATACAGCCCAGCTGAGCGGCGGCGGAAATGAGGGCTCCGGTCTTCAGACTCTGAAGCTGCTCCAGTTCTTCGATGGTGAGGGCGTGACCCTCCCCCGCCATGTCCAGTACCTGACCACCCACCATGCCGGGTGCGCCGGCGCAGCGGGACAGGCACTTCACGGCCTCCACCACCCGCTGTGCGGGCAGGTCAGCCTTGGCCAGCTGTTCAAAGGCGGCGGTCAGCAGGGCATCACCGGCCAGAATAGCGGTGGCCTCACCGTAGACCACATGGTTGGTGGGTCTGCCGCGGCGCATATCGTCATCGTCCATGGCGGGCAGATCGTCGTGAATGAGGGAATAAGTATGGATCATCTCCACAGCCGCCGCAAAGGGGATTGCCTTGTCAGCTTCTCCACCGCAAAGGCGGCAGCACTCCAGCACCAGCACAGGGCGCAGACGCTTGCCCCCTGCCAGCAGGGAGTATTCCATGGACTCCTGCAGATCGCCGTACCACTCATCCTCCCGGAAGGCGGTGCGGAGATACTCCTCCACCACCTGTCGGTCGGCATCAAAAAGCTGCTTATACTGCTCGCTCATGGTCAGACCTCCTCGTCAAAGGGGCGGCTCACAGGTGTGCCGTCCTCACCGGCGGTGAGGATACTCACCTTCTGCTCGGCGGCATCCAGTCGGGCGGTACACTCCCGCAGCAGAACAGCGCCCTCCTCAAAGAGCTTCATGGCCTGCTCCAGAGGCGCCTCGCCCCGCTCCAGCAGGTTGACGATCTCCTCCAGGCGGAGCATGGAGGCTTCAAAATCCAGTTTTTTCTTGGTTGCCATAATGATACCTCATTTACTCAGTGTCCACATGACAATGCACGCTGCCCTCTGCCAGACGCAGTTCCAGTCCCTCGCCGGGACGAACATCGGCGGCTTTGGTGAGAACGCTTCCGTCCTCCCGGCGGGCGATGGCGTAACCGCGGCCCAGAACCTTCAGGGGGCTCATGGCGTCCAGCGCGGCCGCCAGACGGGCGGTACGCTCCCGCTGAAGGGAGATATTGCGCTGGGCGGCGTGGCACAGGCGGTCGCTCTGGTGATCCAGCAGCTGCCGCTTGGCTTGGAAATAGTAGGTGGGGTCGGTCATGGGGCGG
Source organism: Lawsonibacter sp. (assembly GCA_045632045.1). Lineage (GTDB taxonomy): Bacteria > Bacillota > Clostridia > Oscillospirales > Oscillospiraceae > Lawsonibacter. The sequence goes on along the minus strand of JAZQVX010000146.1, from coordinate 6,742 downwards.
CGGTTTGCCAGCTGCTCCAGACGGCGGCGCTGGCGATCCAGACGGACGGCCACAGCCTGTTCCAGCCGTTTCCCCTTCCCCTGCAGATCGGCATAAAGCTCGTTCTGGTCGGGCACTGCCAGCTCCGCCGCGTTGGAGGGGGTGGCTGCCCGGAGGTCGGCCACAAAATCTGCAATGGTCACATCGGGTTCGTGACCCACAGCGGAAATGACGGGAATTTCCGAGTCGTAGATGGCTCTGGCCACCACTTCCTCGTTAAAGGCCCACAGATCCTCCATAGAGCCGCCTCCGCGTCCGGTGATGATCAGGTCAGCCACACGGTGATAGTTCGCCCAGCGAATGGCTGCGGCGATCTCATGGGCAGAACCCTCGCCCTGCACACGGACAGGGAGAATAACCACTTCCGCCATGGGGGACCGGGCACCCAGAATGCGCAGCATATCCCGCACAGCGGCGCCCGCCGGGGATGTGACCAGCGCGATGGTCTTGGGACAGGTTGGAATGGGCTTTTTGACGCTGCGGTCGAAGAGTCCCTCCCCCATGAGCTTCTCCTTCATCTGCTCAAAGGCCAGATGGAGGTCGCCTGCCCCGTCCGGAGTCATACGGACGCAGTAGAGCTGGTACTGGCCATCTCTGGGGTAAACCGTGACCCGACCGGCCACGATGACCTGCATACCGTTCTGAGGGCGAAAGCGCAGAGATGCGGCATCCCCCCGGAACATGACGCAGCGAATGGAACCCTCGGCATCCTTCAGGGTGAAGTAGTGATGACCGGAGGGGTATTGCTTGTAATTGGAGATCTCTCCCCGCACCAGAAGGCCGGAAAGCAGGCGGTCGCGCTCCATCATTCCCTTGAGGTACAGACCTACCTGAGTAGGACTGAGGATGGTGCTCTCCCCTCTCATTTCTGTTCCTCCCGCATGGCACGCCAGGTGAGGATGGCGGTGCCCATGGCGTTGTCGGTGGAGTACTTAGGCTCAGCAAACAGGGCGTCGCAGGCCTGGGTCATGGTACGGCGCAGCTGGGTATTGGAGGCCACGCCGCCGGAGCACAGCACAGGCAGACCGGGCCAGCGCTCCTGAGCCAGCTTGGTGGTATTCACCACGGTGGCACAGACGGTGTCCAGAGCGAAGCGGGCGATGTCTTCCTTGCTCTCACCCTTCTCGGCCATCTGCCTGACCTTATTCTCCATGCCGGACAGAGAGAAGGTTAGATCGTTGATCTTGACCTTGAAGGCGCGGTTTTTGCCGCTTCCCTGCTCGTAGAGGGCGTCCAGCGCCTTGCCTGCGGGGAACTGCAGGCCCAGCAGCACGCCGGTGCGGTCGATGAGCTGACCGGCAGAGATGTCCTGGGTTCCGCCCACGATCTCGGCCTGTACAGTATAGCCGTCGGGCTCTACCTTCAGCAGCTCAGTGGTGCCGCCGGAGAGGTGCCATGCCAGGAAGGGGCGATCCAGCAGTTCCAGACAGCCGGCAGACCATGCCGCGGCGGCCAGATGCCCCTGCTGGTGGGAATGGGCATAGAAAGGCACACCCAGCGTGTCAGAAAGACACTGACCCTGAGATGTGCCCGCCAGAAAGCAGGGCATATAGGAGCCCTCAACCGCCCGGGGACGGGTGCTGGCTCCTACCGCCTGAATATTCGTAAGAAGTCCCTGCTCTTTCATGCGCTCGAAGAGCATGGGCAGTCGTTTGACATGCTGAAAGAGGGCGTCACTCTGGCGCAGTCCCAGCTCACCGGGACGCACATCCAGCAGACGACCTTCGTTGTGGCCTTCGCAGCCGTCAAACACAGCAACAGATGTGGTGTAGTTGCTGGTATCCAGCCCGAGAACTGCCATAGATCAGTCCTCCGCCTTTTCAGCCTTCTCGGGCTTGGCAGGGGTATCGGCGAACTCGGTGCGGACGAAGGTGCCCAGAATGCCGTTGACAAAGGAAACGACCTCCTGAGCCTCGTAGTTCTTGGTGATCTCAACAGCCTCGTTCACGGCGACGGCGTTGGGAATCTCGGGCATGTAGAGAATCTCATACATGGCGGTACGCATAATGGCGGCGGCCATGCGGGGGATGCGGGCAAAGTTCCAGCCCTTGGCGTAGCGGGCGATGTAGTCGTCCAGCTCATAGCCGTGCTCGAAGGTACCCTTCACCAGATTACGGATGTACTGCTCCTGCTTCTCGTTGGGGTACATGCCGTACAGGGGCATATCAGCGGAAAGCTCCTCAAAACGCTCACGGTTGAGCTGCTGCTCCAGCAGCTCCTCTGCCTTCATATTGCCGAAGCTGAGGGAGAAAATCATGTGGATGGCGATCTCACGGGCGTGACTTCTGGTCATGTCGTATATCCTCCTTGACGCCGCGGGGCGGCGCAGAATTGGTTTCGTATATTCACCATGTATTATACACTCGAATATACAAAAAAGATAGTCCCCAAATTACCAAATTACAAAAAAAGAAACCGGAAAGTTTCTCACTTTCCGGTTTCATAAATTGGATCAGCCGTAGAACTTATGGCCGCCGATGACGACCAGACAGGCCTTATTGCGGGCAGCCCAGCTGTTGCTGCACATGGCATCGAACCACAGGGCATTCTTGACCTCTTCCACCACGCCGCCATCCATCACCAGCTTGGCAGCGATAACGCTGCTCTCATTGGGGGTACGGTTGGCCAGCTTGCCGCCCTTATAGGTGCTGAACTGGTTCTTCTGAGCCAGAACAGAGTGGACGGAATTGGGGAAAATGGGGCTTGCCACACGGTTGAGCACCACATTACCCACGGCCATCTTGCCCTCCAGAGGCTGGTTGCCGCTCTCGGCGAAGATAACGCGGGACAGCCAGAACAGATCGTCCTGATTGTAGAAAGCGGCGCCGCTCATCAGAGCGCCGGAGCCACGCTGGACAAGGATCTTGCCGGAAGCGGCATCCCAGGTCAGCTTGGCATCAAAAGCCTTGGTGACAACGCTCAGGGGCACCATGACGGTGCCGTTGCTCTGACCCACGCGCTCAGCCACATAGAGATAGCGGCCGTTGGCGATCACATAGTGATCACCCAGTCGGGCGGTCATGGTCAGATTTGCCGTGGTAACGGTCACGGTACCGGTGCTGCCGTTCCAGGCAGCAGCTGCACTCTCGTCCAGAGCCTTGGCCATAGCGGCCAGGGAAACATAGGTGGTACCCTCGCTCTGGATGCGTCCAATTTCAATCGGTGCGGGCTGACCGTCGATGAGAACCAGCTCATCGAACAGCACTGCGGGCTCCTCAGCGATCTGCTGGGCCTCGGCAGTGGCTTCGGGCATCTCTTCGCCCTCGGCGCTCGCATCATTTACCTCTAACTGAATTTCAGTCTCAAGCATCTGCTCGTCGGTGACGGCGACGCTCTCCTCCTGTGCCAAGATAAGTTCCGCCTGCTCAGGCACTGCGGCGGCACCCATCAGGAGAAGCAAGGCAAAGGCGCTCAGCAGCATAGAAAACAGCTTGCGTTTCATTTGTCTTTTACTCCTTGAATGTGTTTGTCACGATTGGTGACATGCAAAAGCAATGGGTTGTTACTTTTGTTACCATATTGTAACCAATTTAACCGCCGCTTTCAAGGGCAATTTCGCACAGAATTGGCGGCCGCATCTTGTTCAATTTGTCACTTATTTAGAAAAAACGCCCAAAAACCGACTTACAGAGCCCATTTCAACCGGTTTCAATTTGGTTACAACCTTTTGTATCCATTTGTTACTTTTCATCCGTTTCTCCGCAGAAACAGACCTTTTATCGACCCAAGCAGTTCCATGCTCTTGAATTTGAGGATATAGCCTCCCTCCTGCCCGGTGAGCAGAGCCCCCTGTTCCTGTGTAAAATGACCAACCGCAACAGCCTCCTCTATGCTCTCTGCCGCGGCTCCCACGCACAGGGGCGGAAAGGCCACACACCACCAGTTCGCCCCTTCTCCATTTCCGATGACCAGCCGCAGGGCGGTGTACTCCCCGGCCGGAAAGGAAAAGGCACCATAGTCCTTTGTGGGAAACCAGCATTCGGTGAGGGATGCCGTTACATCATCCGTACAGCCCTGCTCCCGCAGAACTGTTTCTCCCAGAACCTCCAGTTCCGCCAGTCTGGGGGTCAGGGCGCGGCGCATTTCCTCCGGGGTTTCGATCCCCTCCCCTGTTTCAGCCACCAGTTCCAGCACGGCGTCCCGCACTTCCAGTTTTAATCGCTGGTCTTCCGGGGAATCGGAATTTGCGATCACATGGATGCGGATGATCTGCTCTGCCAACTCCCCCTGGGCCCGGGCGGTGGTCACGCCCCATAAAAGTGCCGTCACAAAGCCGAATATCAGCGCCATTTCCCATTTATAAAGTCTGTAAGACATAAAAAATCGCCTATCCTTTCGTTTCCAAAAGGATAGGCGGTTTTACATCATTTTAAACCGTTTCAGCCAGATAAGTTTCCTTATACTGCTCTTTCAGCTGGGCGTATGCCTCACGAGCGGCGGTTTCGTCCTCGAACAGGCCAAAGGCGGTGGGGCCGGTGCCGCTCATGTTGGCACCCAGAGCACCGCACTGGATGAGGGTATTTTTGATGTCCCGGACGCGTCTGCGCTGACGCTCGGGAAGAACATCCTCAAAGACATTATACATGCGGCGGGCAACGCCTTCCAGATCTCCCTGTTCCAGCGCGCGGATCATGCCGTCGGTATCGGGGCGGCAGCGCACCTTGCAGCGGTCGATCTTGCCAAAGAGTTCGGGGGTAGAGACGGGAAAATCGGGCTTACAGACCACCACCCAGCAGCGGGGCAGCTTGGGCAGGTTGGTAAGTACCTCCCCCCTGCCCTCGGCAAGGGCGGTGGTACCCAGCACGCAGTAGGGCACATCGGACCCCACCTTCTCACCCACTTTTGCCAGCTCCATCAGATCGTAGGGGCGGCCCTCCATCTCATTGAGGGCACGCAGAACAGCGGCGGCATCGCTGCTGCCTCCCGCCATACCGGCGCAGACGGGGATGGACTTCTCCAGAGAGAGGTCAACGCTCCGGGGCTCTTTGCCCAGACTCTCGTAGAATCGCAGGGCGGCGGCCACGGCGAGATTTTTCTCGTTGGTGGGCAGGAAGCCCACATTGCTGCTGACCCGGATGCCCTGTCCATCGTTGTCCACTACGGTAATGTCATCAGAAAGGGTGATGGACTGCATGACCATTTTCATGTCATGGTAGCCGTCCGGGCGCTTACCCAGCACATCCAATGACAGATTCAGTTTTGCAAGGGCTTTGACTTCCATTCCCTTTCACCTCGTTTATATTTTCTTACAGAGCCTTACAGATGGCCTCCAGCAGGTCGTCGTACTCCTCAAAGGCCTCCAGATCGGGGTTGTCGGCCTTGATGGCATCGGTGCTGCGGAACAGGAAACCGGCCTTGCTGGCGCGGATCATGCCCAGATCGTTGAAGCTGTCGCCGGCGGCGATGGTCTCATAGCCGATGGACTGCAGGCCCTTGACGGTGGTCAGCTTGGACTGCTCACAGCGCATCTTGAAGCCGGCGATCTCGCCGCTCTCGGCGACCTCCAGACTGTTGCAAAAGATGGTGGGCCAGCCCAACTTCTCCATCAGAGGCTTGGCGAACTCCTCAAAGGTGTCGCTGAGAATGATGACCTGAGTCTTCTCCCGCAGCTTATCCAGAAACTCCTTTGCACCGGGCAGAGGATCAATGGTGGCGATGGTGGCCTGGATCTCCTTCAGACCCAGTCCGTGCTCCTTCAGGATGCCCAGACGCCACTTCATCAGCTTGTCGTAATCGGGCTCATCACGGGTAGTGCGAGTCAGCTCGGGAATGCCGCTGGCCTCGGCAAAGGCGATCCAGATTTCGGGAACGACGACGCCTTCCATGTCCAGACAGACAATATTCATAGCAATTCCTCTCTTTCTCAAAGCAGGGGCTCAGTCGGCCTTGCCCTGCTCCTCTTTCAGATGCTTCAGGAAAATCTCCAGACGGCGGATCGCCTCGGCGATATCCTTCATGGATGCGGCGTAGCAGGCACGCACGAAGCCCTCACCGCCGGGGCCAAAGGCGCTGCCGGGGATGACGGCCACTCTCTGTTCACGCAGGAAGCGCTCGCAGAATTCATCAGAGGTCAGACCGGTGGAGCGGATGTCGGGGAACACATAGAATGCGCCCTTGGGCTCGAAACAGGTCAGACCGATGCGGTTCAGGTTCTCCACCAGATAGCGGCGGCGGCGGTCGTACTCCTCACGCATGTGCTCAGCGTCGCGGTCGCCGTTGCGCATGGCTTCCACGGCGGCGTACTGGCTGGTGGTGGGAGCGGACATGATGCCGAACTGGTGCAGCTTGGTCATAGCGCCGATGATGGGCTTGGGGGCGCAGACATAGCCCATGCGCCAGCCGGTCATGGCGTGGCTCTTGGAGAAGCCGTTGACCACGATGGTTCGCTCGTACATATCGGTGATGTTGGCCATGGAGACATGGCGCTGACCGTAGGTCAGCTCGGCGTAGATCTCGTCGGAGAGAACCATGATATCGGTGCCGCGCAGAACCTCTGCGATGGCCTCCAGATCACGGCGCTCCATGATGCCGCCGGTGGGGTTGCTGGGGAAAGGCAGGACCAGCATCTTGGTCTTGGGGGTGATGGCGGCCCGCAGCTCTGCGGCGGTGATGCGGAACTCGTTCTCGGCCTTCAGCTCCAGATAGACGGGAGTGGCGCCTGCCATCTCGGCCAGAGGGCCGTAGCAGACGAAGGAAGGCACAG
>JAZQVX010000145.1:0-1662 GCA_045632045.1 Lawsonibacter sp. | reverse complement strand
CTGTTCAATGTCATCAGCCGGGACACATCCCGCCACTTCTCCCCCATGGAGCGCACCTATGTGATGTTCGCCTTCGGCAGCGTCGTCTTCCCCGCCATTGCCCTGTTCCAGAATCGAAATGACTTAGGCTCCCTTCTGGTTCCCCTGAGTTCTTTCAGCTTCTGGGCCGCGGTACTGTTTCTGGCTCTGGCCTCCTCCGTGGGTGCCTTCCTGCTGCTGAATTTCGCCGCCGGACACATCGAGTCCTCCCGGGTGGCTCTGTTCACCAACTGCTCCACCGTCATTTCGGTACTGCTGGGCGTCTTCGTCATGGGTGATGCCTTCGCGCCCCTTCAGCTGGCGGGCGTGATCCTCATCATCGGCAGTATGTTTATCGTTTCCGCCTTTCAGGGGCGCTGAATTCCAAAAGGAGTTGCCTATGTCTGATACCCTGTATACGCTATACTGCCGCGCCTTTCAAAGTCTGCTGAAAATCGGCAACTATTTCATGGGCTACCGCACCCCCGAATATCTGGAGGGACCGGGCAAAATTCGGGAACTGGGTGCCTTTTTGCAGAAAAAAGACATCAACGATGTACTGGTGGTCACCGGCAGGGGCATGATGCGCCGGGGACAGGTACAGCCCATGCTGGACGGATTTGACGCCTGCGGCATCCGATACACCGTCCAGACCTTCGAGCAGCCCGATCCCACCTCCGACGATGTGGAGCTGGGCTACCGCATCTACCGGGAACAGGGCTGCAAGGCCATCGTGGCGCTGGGGGGCGGCTCCCGCATCGACTGCGCCAAGGGCATCGCCGCCAAGGCCGTCCACCCGAACAAGACGGTGCCTCAGCTGCAGGGCCTGCTGAAGGTGCACCGCCCCATCCCCACTTTCATCGCCATCCCCACTACCGCCGGTGCCGGCTCCGAGACCACCGTCGCGGCGGTCATCACCGATTCCGCCACCCACCGGAAGGCCTCCATCAATGACCCCTTCCTGATTCCCAAGTACGCCGTCCTCGACCCGGAACTCACGGTGGGTCTGCCCCCTCACACCACCGCCACCACCGGAATGGATGCGCTGGCCCACGCGGTGGAGGCCTATACCAACGGCACCTACAACACAAAAACGGAACATGATTTGGCAAAACAGGCCGTAAAGCTGATCCACGACAACATTCTGACTACCTTTGAACACGGTGACGATCTGGAGGCGCGCCAGAACATGCAGCGTGGCGCTTTTTACGCCGGCCGTGCCTTTACCCGGGGCTGTGTGGGCTATGTCCATGCCATCGGACACACTTTGGGCGGGCTGTACGGCGTTTCTCACGGGCTGGCCATGGCGGTTCTGCTGCCCAGAGTCATGCGAGCCTACGGCGCCTCTGTTCATAAAAGGCTGGCCGAGCTGGCGGAGGTCTGCGGCATGAGCGGCTCCACCGACGCCGAGAAGGCTGAGGCTTTCCTTCGCTGGATGGAGGAGGCCAACCGCAAAATGGGTCTGCCTGATCACTTTGACATGATCCGCGACGAGGATGTGGAGCAGATGATCGACTGGGCCATGCGGGAGGCCAATCCCCTCTATCCTGTCCCCGTCATCTGGGGCAGAGAGCAGTTCCGGGCATTGATCGGCAGTATCTCCGCCCCGCTCCACAACTAAAAACATCTTCTGGATAAAAAACA
>JAZQVX010000144.1:0-11649 GCA_045632045.1 Lawsonibacter sp. | reverse complement strand
GGTGTTGTTATGGTAACGGGGGGCGGGCCCGGAAGCCGCCCCCTCCAGTTCCAAATGAGTTTAAGAAACCAAGGTCGGTTTAATTTAATCCACGAGGGTTAAATTAGAAGCCGATAGCCTTACCGTCACGGCGAGGATCGGCGCCGCCCTCGATGCCCTTGTCGGTGAACAGGATGCCCTGGCAGCCGCCGAAGAACAGGTTCCAGGCACCCTTATCGGTGACGGCGTGGCCCTGAGCGGTCAGAGCAGCGATGGTGTCGGCGGAGACAGCGTTCTCACCGTCGGACTCGTAGCAGATACCGTCAGCGTTGCCGCGCTCGAAGATACGGGCACAGTCGATGGCGTCCTGCATGTTCATGCCGTGGTCGATGACATTGGAGATGACCTGAGCGACGGTGGGCCAAATGCGCAGGCCACCGGGGGAGCCCAGAGCCATGAAGGCGTTGCCTTCAGCGTCCAGAACGATGGTGGGGGACATGGAGGACAGAGGCTTCTTGCCGCCCTCAACACAGTTGACGGACTCGGGATCGGTGGAGAAGTCGTGCAGCTGGTCGTTCATGATGAAGCCGTAGCCGTCGATGGCGATCTTGGAACCCCAGAAGCACTCGATGGTCTGAGTGACGGAAACGATGTTGCCATCAGCGTCAGCAACGGAGTAAGCGGTGGTGGAGTTGCCCTCGTAAGCGCCGGGCTCGCCAGCGTTCCAGGACTGGGACTCAGCAGTGATCTTCTCGTAGATGGACTTAGCGTAATCCTTGGAGGTCAGGCCGTCCAGAGGAACATTGGTGAAAGCGGTGTCGGCCATGAAGGCGGAACGGTCAGCGAAGCAGGCCTTCAGAGCCTCGGACCAGACATGCAGAGCCTCGGCGGAGTTGACGCCCATGGAAGCGATGTCATAGTTCTCCAGGATGTTCAGAACCTCAACGATGTGAGTACCACCGGAGGAAGCGGGGGGGCAGGAAACGATCTGATAGCCGCGGTAGGTGCCCTTAACAGGCTCGCGGATAACGGGCTCGTAGTTAGCAAGGTCTTCCATGGTCATGACGCCGCCCTGAGCGGTGATCTGATCGATCATGGCCTGAGCAACAGCGCCGGTGTAGAAAGCGTCCTTGCCGCCCTCAGCGATCAGCTGCAGGGTAGCGGCCAGATCCTCGTTGGTGACGACATCGCCGATCTCGTAGGGCAGGCCGTCCTTCAGGTAGTAGTTACCCAGAACGGTGTAATCGGTGACCATGTAGTCATAGTAGTCGTTCATGGCGCCAACCAGAGTACCGCCGGCCTTGTAGCCCTCGATAGCCATGTCGATGGCGGGCTGCATGACTTCCTGACGGGACAGCTTGCCGGAACCGTAGTTCTCCAGAGCGTACTCCATACCGGCAACGGTACCGGGAACGCCGATGGCCAGAGCGCCGACGGAGTTGGCGTTGCCGTTCTTCACGGTGCCATCCTCATTCAGCCAGGTGTAGGCGTCCTGAGCAGCGGGAGCGACCTCGCGGTAGTCGATGACCAGCTCGGTGCCGTCGGCCATGTGGATGTTCATGAAGCCGCCGCCGCCCAGACCGGAAGCGTTGGGCTCGCAGACGCCCAGAGCGTAGGAAATGGCAACGGCTGCGTCAACAGCGTTACCGCCCTGCTCCAGAACTTCCAGACCAGCCATAGTGGCGTAAACATTAGCGGTGGTGACCATACCGTTCTGACCGATATCGTCACGCTCAGTCAGCTTCAGGTTGCCGTCAGCGTCGGTAGAGGACCAGACCTCATCCTCGACGGGGGCGGGAGCGGGCTCAGCGGGCTGAGACTGCTCGGGAGCGGGAGCGGGGGCAGGAGCGGGCTCTTCCTTAGCGCCGCAGGCGACCAGAGACAGAGTCATGGCCAGCGCAAGAGACATTGCTAAGAACTTTTTCATGTTTTACCTCCTATTTTCTTTGTGCGGATGTATTTGCAGTCGACGGCGGGAAGCCGCCAAGTTCTGCCGGATGGAAACGGGAAGCCTTTCCCGGTCGGCATATCTGACATACACATGGGGATAATATTCCAGATAATACCTTAATTGCATTATAGATTCTTTAATGCGGTAGTGTCAATTTTTTCTCTTATTTATCTCGCTAAAAAGGAGAATATTCCGTTTTTTGGAAAATATTGTTGTTCTGAAAAAAATGGTATCATTTTCACGGAAAACAGTGGTTATTTTGTTAATCTGTGTCGCCGTGATCCTCGGGGAGCTCCAGAGAGATGCGGGTGCCCTGACCGGGAGTGCTGGAAATACGGATCTCACCGCCCATTTTTTCCACCACATTGCGGACGAAGGCCAGCCCCAGACCGCTGGACTGGTGGCCGGAGGTGCCCCGATCCCAGATAGAGCTGAGCCGTCCTTCGTCGATGCCGGTACCGTTGTCCTCCACGGTGAATGCGATCCAGCCGGGGGTTTCGGCGGGATGGACCAGCAGACGGATTTCCGGCTCGCTCACATCGGTCATGGCGTGGGCGGAATTCTGAAGCAGGTTGACCAGCGCGCGGGGGAAGAGCAGGCGGTTGGCAAGGATCTTGGCTTCGGGCAGCCGGTTATCCAGCCGCAGATAGGGGGCGTAGGAGGTTACGGAACTCTGAGCCATGACGACGCTGACCAGTTCCTGGGTGGTGATGGGGAACTGATGATCCTCGTAGAGGATGGCGGAGATCATTTTGCTCATGCGTTCCACCGCGTTTTCGATGTAGTCCAGATACTCCACATCCTGAGGGCGGTGTTCCATTTCGCTTTCCATTTTCAGAACGCCAACCAGTGTCTGCACCGTGGTCAGGGGGGATTTCAGATCGTGGACAAGGTACTGGACCTCCTGATTGGTGCGGTTTTTCATCTCGTTGAGCTGTGCCTGAATCGTGATGGCGTGGTTTTCTTCTTTCAGCACGCTCAGCTCGCGCAGGTTGTTTTCGTCCCGAAGCTGGAAGAAGATCAGCAGGGCGAAGGTGAGGAACAGGATCATGCCCACCGTGGTCACGGTGTTCAGTGCGGTCTGTCCCTCCAGCACCTGTGCAGCCAGCTTGATGTCCTCCGAAATTTCGCCGCGTCCCACGGGGAAGGCATCCAGCGCGGGCATGATGTCCAGAAACTGCAGGGCAATATGCACCAGAACGATCATACCGGCCTTTTTCCACATGGGGATGTAGCGGTAATGAAGCTTGCGGAAGAAGAACACGAAGGAAGCCACCAGAACAGCGGGAAGACCGAAGTCATAATAGATGTGGTGAATGGCGGCGATGGCTCCGTAGGTCAGCAGCAGGATCACAAGGATCAGAATGGCGTTGATGGGCCAGGCGCGCCGCCGACGATAGCGGAAGGACAGGGACTCGCCCACGAAATAGGCACCTACATAGTGGGGGATGCCGCGCAGAGAGTTAAGGGCCACCAGCTGCAGGGAGGCCGCCACCAGATCGATCCGCTCCCGGTTGAGCAGTGCGCGCTCCAGAGAGGAGAGTACATGAAAATTGTCTACATGAAAGAAAAGGGGCATCAGCAGACTCAATCCGATCAGCAGCAGACCGATGATCAGTTCCCACAGATCCACCGAGACCAGCTGCAGCGGGAAGCGCTCCCGCTTGTCTGTATTCATGATCCTCATCTCTCTTTCCTTTGATGTGTTCAGCGCAGACCGTAGTACTCAAAGACAAATTCCACGATCTCCAGCTGGTTGCGTACCCGCTGGCTCAGCGGCTCGGAACGCAGTGTTTCTACCGTGATGGCGGGGATCTCCAACTGCTCCACCACGGTGTGATTGACGCTTCCGCTGGGGGGCGAGCCGTAGAGAACGAGAGGGTTGGCGCACAGCTGTCCGGCCTCGGACTGCAGAATGGCCTCCAGCACCAGATCGCCGATCTCATCCAGCGACTGACAGATCAGAGAATTGCCCAGCGCGTCATAGTTGGAACCCAGCTTTTCATAGTCGTCCTCTTTCGGGACGGCCTCGTGGAGATCCAACACGATGTCGGGGGCTTTGTCCCGGATGTCGGTGAAGATGGCGTGGGCGATCTGCTCGGCATCGCAGCCGTCCGGGCTGCCGGGGAAGCTGCGGTTCAGATCCCAGAGTGCCTTGGTGCGGCGCTGGTCGTTCTGGGCGCCGTACAGATTGGCGGGACTGACGATGTAAACCGTTCCGGCTTTCATGGTGGCCTCTTTGACCAGATTGCCCGCCCGCCAGCCGGCCTGCTCGTCGCCGTGGACACCGGCCACGATGTAGACCGTGGAGCCCTCTTCCGCGCCTCGCAGTACGACGACGGTATTTTCACCGTCTGTGCCCGGGGCAAGGGTGTATTGCTCGGTGTCGGTGGGATAAGTCTGCTGGAAGCACCCTTCGAAATCTCGCAGGCGCCACAGATCCGGCTCCTGTTCCAGACCTTTCTTTCCGCAGGAGGTCAGCAGCATCACGGTGAGCGCGCACAGCAGCGCGGCGCATTTTTTCATGGAAATCATCTCCTGTATGTGGGGATGTGTCAGACCTTCAGACGGTATTTCTGCTTGGGGCGGCCCACCTTGCCGTAGCTCTGCTGGACTTCCACATGTCCCTGCGTATACATATGCTGCAGATAGCGGTAAGTAGTCTGATAAGCAAGGCCGGTGCGCTGGGAGATGGTCTCCACAGTCAGGAAGTCCTCGCTCTCGTTCATGACCCCCTCGATCAGCTCCAGCGTGGACACACCGATGCCCTTTGCGGCATGGGCGGCACCGCGCTCCTCGGTCTGGATGTTGGCCTTGAGCTGGCGGTTGCTGTCCAGCAGACGGATATGCAGACGGATGCGGCTGATGATGTCGGGGGCCTTGATGGGCTTCAGGGCAAAGTCGCTGGCACCGGCCTCCAGAAAGCGGTTGGCGACCTCTTCGCTTTCGTCAATGGTAAAGACGATGATGGGGACATCGGGGTCGATCTCGCGGATCATCTGGACGCCCTTGATGCCGTTGATCTGAGGCAGATGATAGTCGATCAGCACCAGATCGGGGTGCTGGGTGCGGAACAGCTCCAGACCGGTGGGCACATCCTTGGCGGAAATGGAGGCCCAGCCCTGAAACTGGAACACGGCCCGCAGGGCAAAGAGGATCTGTTCCTCATCATCGATCATCAAAATTTTAATATCTCTCTCGGACATAACACATTCGTCCTTCCGCTTTGAAATATTTCTGAGTCGGTTCTGTCAGAGGTTGGAAATTGCGGGGCGTCGGCGCAGCCACAGGCACACAGCCAGCAGACCGCCGCTGATGCAAAGTCCTGCCAACAGGATCTCTTTTTGGTATCGGATGGTGCTGTACGCGGCGGAGGTGCCTGTTTCCGGCCAGACCTGGGGATCGAAGGGCATACCGTACTCCGCCATGATCTGCTTGATATTCAGCAGATTGACCACGGGGGTGCCCTGAGCCATATAGCGCTGGACCAGACCGCTGTCCTCGTCCAGAAGCACCTTGCTTCGGGCCTTCATGACGCCCTGACCCAAAGTGGCGCCCTCCTCGCCCCGGCCCAGAGAGGTCAGATTGCCGCCCACTGCCACAAAGCAGTCCAGAGCCCCGGTTTCCGCGTAGAGGGATTCTCTCCACGCCAGATTCTGGGTGAAATCCTTGATCTCCACCAGATTCAGTCCTGCCTCACGCAGCCGTTCCCGCACGGGGCCGGACAGCTCGGGGAGCATCTCCATGCCGATGTCGAAGTCGCCGCCCATGGTGACGGCGGCACTGCGGGTCCGGATGATGCCATCCTCTGCCAGCAGGTGAAGCATCTCGGGGAAGGTCAGTTCGGGGTTGTTGGCGCCGTAGGTGGAGGCACCCACCGAGGAGATGCACACCAGTTCCGCGTCCATGGCCTCGCATGCGGCGACCACCGCCAGATTCATTCCGGGGAAGGAGCCGGAGAAACCGGCGCCCACCTTGTCGCCGGGGCGAACTCCGGCCTCATGGAGCATACGCACGCACAGGGCGGCCATGTCGGGCCACGCGGTGGTGCGCTTGGCCTCCAGCGCGCCGATGGTGGTGGTGATGCCGGTGAATTCCTCGCCCAGCAGACCGGTTTCGTGAATGTCGTAAGGACTGAGGGGGATGCCCCGCTCCTCCTTATAATGTTTCACCGCGGAGAAGCATTGTTCCAGAATGTGAACCGCCTCCACCTGTGTGTCATAGTACGGGGTGGGTTCAAGGGCGGCGTTTCGGTGGGCGAAAAGGGCAGATGCCGCCAGTGCGGCCAGTGCCCCGGCCAGCAGGCGCATAGTCAGTTTTTCTTTTCGTTTCATACAGGGAACACCCGCATTCCCTGCCACATCATGACCAGAACCAGAATGCCCACCACCACAGACAGGGACAGCAGACTCTTGGCGATGCCCTGCTTTTCAAATTCGTTGGCGATGATGCCGGGAACCACGGCGCCGATCATACCGGGAGCGAAGGGCAGAATTCCACTCCCGACAATGATGGCGTTCAGCACATAGGTCAGCAGGATGAGGACCGCGAACCGCCGCCGTCCGTACAGGATCATCCAGCGGTTGAGCAGGCGGGCACAGCCCCACGCAAGCAGCGCGATTATTAATGTATAGGCCACACGGACAGGGCTTTGCAGAGAAAGGGCGATGTATCCGGGGACCACAAGGCCCGCGGGGGACAGTCCGGTGAATTCGGAAAACAGCAGACTGACTGCCACACCGATCAGTACGATCTCATTATACATATTCTGCTGCCTCCTCTCTTATCCATTTCATGACGGTAAGGCCGGGGCCGGCCAGATTGCCCACGGCAAAGACCACCTTTCCGGCGGGAACCTGAGCCAGAGGAATCTCCTCTGCTTTGTGATAGCAGGAGATGTCTGCCTCCGGGACACCTTTCAGGATGGCGTGCCGGGTGGTGGTCTGGGACGCGCCTGTCAGCCACACGGCGGCGGGCCTGAGGGCGTGGGCCACCATGACCATGTGCTGGGTGCGGTATCCGCGGTCGGGGCGGTTGTTGATCAGCAGGATCAGATCCTCCGGATTCCAACCGTATTTGCCCGCCAGGCGCCGGAACACCAGCTGGGTGGACTGGGGATCGTTGATAGACATGCCGTTGACGAATACTCCGCCCCCGGGCAGACGGTGGAGGGAGAGGGCGAAGGGATCCCGCTGATAGCGGGACATACCGGCGAAGGCGGTCTGCTCGTCCACACCGAGGTGACGGCACACTGCCGCGGCCAGGGCGAGATTTTCCGGGAAGTCGACGGCGGGCTCCTGCCCGGTGGGGAGGGTCAGTACGCACCGGCTGCCCACGGACCGGGCGTTTCTCTCAAGTTGAGGAAAAAACTGTGCGTCAGCGGTGAAGAGGTATCCGTCGCGGGGGATCATGTTGGACAGAGAATCACAGATCTCCTCCAAGGTTTCGCCCATTTCGGCGGTGTGATCCAGCCGCACATTGGTGATGACGCCCACATCGGCGCGCACCATTCGGTGCTGGGAAACATTCTGTAAAACAGGGTCCACCGCCATGCACTCGATGACCAGAACCTCGGCCCCCTCCTGTGCGGCCCGGTGGAGGATGTCCAACTGCTCTCTGATGTTGGCACGGCCGCGGCGCTTCAGGGGACGCTCCACACCGTCCACGCCGATGACCATGGGGAGAGTGCCGGTGGTCTTGCAGAAGACCTTGTATCCGCCTTCCCGCAGACCGGATTCAATGAGCCGGGTGGTGGTGGATTTGCCCCGGATGCCGTTGACATAGACCACATGGGTCAGCTTTGCACGGTCAGCTTTGGAACGGCGCTCTTCGAGGATCAGTACAGCCAGACACACCAGCAGAAGGCATACGATCAGCCCGGTCATGATATCCACCTCCCTTGGTTTCCGGCATTTACCGGATAAATAATGTTTTAAGTATATACCACGGATAGGTGGTTTTCAAGTGCCGGGGCCGCCAAATGGGAATTTTTGGTGGGGTGTTTTGGGAAAAAGGAACGGAAAACAAAGAAAACGGATGATTTGAGTCAATTCCATTTTCTGTCGGAATATTGGTTGCATCTTGCTAATAATGTGATATAATGAAGACGGCAAAATGAGTTTTTCGGAACCCCTGCGGAAAGGGAAAAACGAGAACATATGGAGGAAGAGGAATATGAAAGAAGTCGGCTATTACAACGGTACGATCGGCCCTCTGGCTGAGATGAGCGTGCCCATTTTTGACCGCGCCCTGTATTTCGGTGACGGTATCTACGAGGCAACCTGTGTTTCCAACGGCATCGCCTTTGGTCTGGAAGAGCATCTGGACCGTATGTACAACTCCCTGCGTCTGCTGGAGATCCCCTTCAAGATGACCCGAGAGGAGATCAAGGCTGAACTGCAGAAGGTCATCGACGCTGCTGAGCCCGCCCCCATCCAGTTCCTGTACTGGCAGATCACCCGCGGCAACGCCATGCGCAACCATCCTTTCCCTGTCGGCGTGGAGCCCAGCCTGCTGATCTATGTCAAGCCCCACAAGATGAAGGATCTGGCTATCCCCTATAACCTGATCTCCATGGAGGATATCCGTTTCAAGCTGTGCAACATCAAGACTCTGAACCTGATCCCCAGCGTTCTGGCAAACCAGCGCGCCGTGGAGGCCAACTGTGACGAGGCCGTTCTGCACCGTGGCTCCCGCGTTACCGAGTGTGCCCACAGCAACATCTCCATCCTGAAGGATGGCGTGCTGCGCACTGCTCCCACCGATGAGCTGATCCTGCCCGGTATTACCCGCAAGCACCTCATCGAGCTGGCCAAGGAGCACAACATCCCCGTGGATGAGTCCCCCTTCTCCATGGTGGAACTGATGAACGCCGACGAGATCATCGTCACCAGCTCCAGCGCCCTGTGCATCCGTGTCGCCACCATCGACAAGATCCCCGTGGGCGGCAAGGACCCCGAGCGCATCAAGCTGCTGCAGGATGCCTACTGGAACAAGTTCGTCACCGAGACCACTCCCAAGGCCTGATTGGTTTTTGATCGGAAATATAACCGCCGCGGAATTTGATTCCGCGGCGGTTTTTTGTGGCAGACAACAGATAATGTTTTGTTGTTGTGCAGTAGCGTGTTATAATGAGAGCTACAACCATGATACATCCCGACATAGACTGCAAGGAGGGGAAATTATGAAAAAATTCATGCTGCTGACGACTATGGTTTGCCTGCTGCTCACCGGCTGCGGCGAATCCCAAACGGATGTGAAAGAGCCGGAAGCGGAGAAGCCCGGCAGTGATGTTGTGGAGCAGGAAATGCCCGCCCCCGAGGTGCCGGGTACACCTGCGGAACCTGCCCCTGAAGAGCCGGTTGCCCCTGCGGCTGTCATATATCCTCTTCCCGATTCCACCATGGACAATCTGACAGATGCCATCCTCTCTGTGTCTCTGGAGGAGGGGGATGCCTATGTTGACGATACAGGCAAAATGCAGATGGATGTGAAGATCTATACCTATGACCTGTATGACGCGGTGGAGATCGCCGAACTTGGTATGGGGGATGTCATCGTGACCCACGCTGGTGAGCGGGAAGTGACCTCCAGCGAGCGCAACGAGGCCGGTTATATCTGTATCAACGGCGGCCTGGATGGGGGCGGCTTTGAGCTTGCGCCCGAAGGGGGCGGCATCTTCTCTGAGATCGGTTACAGCGATATGAAGAGTTGGTATGAGGTCGGAGAGGCTACCATCCGGGTATCTGTCGATTTTGTGGGTCATGACAACGCCGATCCCGACGGCAGAGAAGTCATCCTCTATCCAGGCGACTTTCTGGTAGGCGCCGTCACAAATTATGACTTTACGCCCCACAATACCACCATCCGTGTGGAGAACGGACAGATCGTTGAACTGAACCGCAGATATGTGCCTTGATATTTGCGTAGAAGAGGAAACCGGAAAATGACTGTGATCGTATGAAAATCTTGTTTTGGCTCCTTGCGATTTTGTCGATCCCGGTAGGCGGATTCATGAGTCTGATCGGCTACCTGTCCAACGGGCTGGGCCTTTACCATACCGTGATCGGAAAGGCCATCTGCATTTTTGGTATGTTTTCGCTGGTGGTCAGCATCGCCTGTGCGGTGCTGGGCATCATCAGACTGCGCAGGGGGGATGTGAAGAAGGCTGTTGCCTTCGCGCTGGCCGGTGTGGCTTATTCCGGCGTCATTTTTGCCGGAATCCTCATCGAAGAAGCGGTGGATACCATGAACTGATGAATGAGTTCTATGCCAGTATAAAAGGCGGGCTGACCGACAATCTGATGAATTTTGGCGCGGTGTCCATGACCGATTATTACGGCGATGCGCCCCTGGATAACATCGGTTTCCGCGTGATGGATGTGAACGGTGATCGTGTGGATGAAGTGGTGATCGGTACGACTGCCCCTGCGGCGGAAGGCGGGACGGTGATCTTCTGCGTTTACGGAACCCCCGAAAATCCCAACTTTTCCGTCGGTTCCGTGGAGGGTGACATTTACTATCTGCACGCCGGTGAAACGGATGGCACCTATCTGGCCGAGATCGGCGGCCGGGATGGGGCGTGGCAGCTCCTTGCCGTGGAGGGCGAGAGCTTTGTAGACATCAACTATCGGGAGGGCGCTATGGATCCCGCCGGGCGTCTGACGCTGGAGATGATCCCCTTCTCCCGGTATAAGTAAAGCGGGCTGGCATGAGCGGGAAACATGCCGGCACATAGATGACAAAACGGAAAGAGCCGGCTTTTTCGCTCCCCGGGGCGGAGGGCCGGCTCTTCGTCATTTGAGAATAAGGATTGAAGAAAGGGAAAAAACCTGTCATAATAGCAGACATAGAGTTTGCAGACGCATCGAATTGGAAGTGATTGTTATGGCGAAGAAGCGCTGTTGTATCGGAATCCTCGCCCATGTGGACGCGGGTAAGACCACCCTGTCCGAAGGGCTTTTATATGTCAGCGGTGTCCTGCGCAAGCTGGGGCGGGTGGATCACCAGAACGCATTTCTGGACACCGATGCCCTTGAGCGGGAGCGGGGCATCACCATTTTTTCCAAGCAGGCTCTGCTGGAAACGGAGCATGCCCGCATCACCCTGCTGGACACCCCGGGACATGTGGACTTCTCGGCGGAGATGGAGCGTACCCTGCAGGTGCTGGACTGCGCCATTCTGGTCATCAGCGGCACCGATGGCGTCCAGAGCCATACCCGGACTCTGTGGAGATTGTTGAAGCGGTATGAGGTGCCCACATTCCTGTTCATTAATAAGATGGATCTGAACGGTGCGGATAAGACTGCCGTGATGGAGGAACTTCGAAAGCATCTGGACGGAGCCTGTGTGGACTTTACCGCGGCTGCCGATGAGCGGGATGAGAATGTGGCCATGGGCAGCGAAGAGGCGCTGGAGCATTTTCTGGAGGAGGGCTTCGTGCCCGAGGAGATGACCCGGGAGCTGATCGCACGGCGGAAGGTGTTCCCCTGCTGGTTTGGCTCCGCACTGAAAGTGGAGGGCGTGGAGGAATTTCTGGAGGGTGTTTCCCGCTATGCGCCCCAGCCCGACTATCCCGGGGAATTTGGCGCAAAGGTGTTTAAAATCAGCCGGGACGCTCAGGGCGCCCGACTGAGCTGGCTTAAAATCACCGGCGGAAGTCTGAAGGCCAAGACCATGCTTACAGGCGGCGAAGGAGATGAGGTCTGGCAGGAGAAAGC
>JAZQVX010000143.1:0-3142 GCA_045632045.1 Lawsonibacter sp. | reverse complement strand
CCGGGGATATTTCCGGCGGAACAGTGGTGGAAAATGTTTCAAATGAAACACAACGACACCCCGAGCGCTACGCCCATCTGGAGCAGATGACCCTCATCGGGGCCGATTCCAGCGGCAAGGGCGCGGTAGGTCAGCTCTTCGGGGAACTGGTGTCGGACAAGGTGTCTGACATCACCGGGGGACGGCTGACCATCGACTACCACCCCAACGGAGAGCTGGGAGGGGACACGGATCTGCTGCGCCAGAGCCAGAGCGGCGATGTGGACATCGTGGTCTGCCAGACCGCCCCCATCGTTTCCTTTGTGCCTGAAATGGCGGTTTTTGACCTGCCCATGGTCTTTGCACAGTACGACCGGGAGGCCATTGATGGAGTGCTGAATGGAGAAAACCCCTTCCGGCAGGAGCTGGGACAGGCCTATGAGAAGGCGGGCTTCCGCCTGCTGGGCATCCTCCACGGCGCTACCTACCGCCTGACCACCGCCGACCGGCCTCTGGATACCCTTGCCGACTTCAAATCTCTCCAGATCCGCACCATGGAAAACGCCAACCACATGGATTTCTGGAAGGCCATCGGGGCGGAGCCTACCCCCCTGCCCTGGGGCGAGGTCTACTTTGCCCTCTCCTCCGGCACCATCGACGCCCAGGAGAACGCCGCGGATACCTGCGTGGGCGCCAACTTCCATGAGGTGCAGAAGTATCTGGCCTGCACCAACCATATCCTGTACGCCAACCAGATCTCCGTCAGCGCCCGAAGCTGGGACAAGCTGCCCGAGCTGTACCGGCAGGCGCTGGAGCAGGCGGTGGAGGAGGCCATGGCAGAACTTGCCCTTCAACTTGGCGATATTGACACCGCCAACAAGGAAAAGCTGGTTCAGGGCGGCATGACGCTGATCGAGTATGAGGACGACTTCTATGGGGAGATCCTCGCTCTGCCCGGTGTGCAGGGGCTTTATGAGCGGATCGACACCGCCGTGGGCGGTTTGGCGGGCGTTTTGCAGCAAGAACTGGAAAAAGCCGGCCGATAAGTACAAACACATCCAAAGGAGGATTTTTATGGTTACTATGGCACAGCGCATCGAGCAGCTGCGCACCGAAAAGGGACTGAGCCGTCCCGCCCTGTCTTTGGCACTGGGACTGCCCAAGAATGCCGCCGAGAAGTTTGAAACCGGCCGCGCCACCCCCACCAAGGAGCAGCAGGACAAGATCGCCCGCTATTTCGATGTTTCCCTGTTCTATCTCAAGGGTGAAACGGACGACCGTACCAGTCAGGAGAACTGGATGAAGGGCGACTTCGGCGTGGACGACGAGCCTATGGCTCCCATCGTCAACACCGTGGCCAGGAAGGTCAAGCCCGCCGTCCAGAGCAGCGGCGGCAATAACGGTGTATTCGAAGCATTCCGAAACAACAAGGCATTTCAGGACATGATCCGTGACACCGTGCTGGATGTCCTCCGCTCCCCCGAGGGACAGGAGATTCTGACCCGGGTCATCAAAAAGGAACTGAAGAAGTGAAAAAATCCCAAAACCCGACCGGGTTTGGGGATTTTTATTTGGCGCCCCCCCTTGCGGGGAGCTGTCGAGCGAAGCGAGACTGAGGGGGGTTAATCGGCAACGATGGGGACAGCGCCCTCGGGGATGGGGCAGGTATACCCCTCCGCGGTGCGCAGTTCGAACTCCTCCCGGGCCTTGGCGAGAATCTCAGGGCGCTCCATCAGGTCGATGGCGGCGGCAGCGAGAACCTTGCCGGCGTGGACGGCGGCCTTGTGGCCGATGGAGGTGCGGTCGCAGGAGACATTCTGCCAGCTGTGGCCGGGGCAGCCGTTGGGCCATGCCGCCACATGGATCTGGGCGGTGGGGGTGAGCCAGCTCACATCGCCCACATCGGTGGAACCGGGCTGGAAGCACTCACCGGAAAACAGGGGCAGCAGGAAGTCGTTCATGTAGTGTCCCGCCTCCCGGCGCAGCTTTTTGGCGTTTGCGGCGTAGAGGGGGTCGTGCTTGCTGCCGGTGCCGGGGGTGTTGTTACAGGTGGAGTAGGTGACGGCAAGGGTATCGGCATAGGTGTGCTCCTCCACGGTGTAGGAGGGGACGCCCAGTGCGGCGTAATTTTCGTACAGCACGGCTTCAAGGGCGTGGTTGGGGATGGTGTCGGCCAGACCGTCGATGAAGGTGCGCTGATAGGTGGTGTCCGTCATGAGGGCGGCGCCCTTTGCGATGTTGTCCACTCGCTTCTGCAGTTCTACGGCCTCGGACACATGGTTGGAGCGCACCATATACAAAACGGTGGCCCGGGGCTGTACCACATTGGGGGAGCGACCGCCGGCATCGGTGATGGCGTAGTGGATGCGGGCCTTGTCGCCGGTGTGTTCCCGGAGGAACTGGACACCGATGTTCATCAGCTCCACGGCATCCAGCGCGGAGCGCCCCAGCTCGGGGGCTCCGGCGGCGTGGGAGGCGATGCCCTCGAACTGATACTGGACCTGAATGCAGGAGTTGGTGGAGCCGGTTCGAACCTCATTGACATCCTCGGGGTGCCAGGTCAGGGCGGCATCCAGTTCCCGCCACACTCCGTCCCGGGCCATGAAGGATTTGGATGCGCCGCCCTCCTCGCCGGGACAGCCGTAGAGGATGACGGTGCCGGGTTTGCCGGACTGCTCCAGCCAGTGCTTCACGCCCAGCGCGGCGGCGAAGGCACCGGCGCCCAGCAGATTGTGGCCGCAGCCGTGACCGGTGCCGCCGTGGGTAACTTCCTCCCGCACCAGACTGCCCCCCACCTGCGATAGGCCGGACAGGGCGTCATATTCGGCCAGAATGCCGATGACGGGCTTGCCGCTGCCGTAGGTGGCGGTGAAGGCGGTGGCGATGTTGCAGACATTCTCCTCCACGGTGAAGCCTTCCCGGCGGAGAACATCGCAGTAGAGGGCGGCGGAGCGGTACTCCTCCAGAGAAAGCTCGGCGAAGTCCCAGATTTTGTCGGCTACCTCGGAGATGAGAGGGGCCTTTTGGGCGATGAAATTGATAGCAGAGCGTTTTAAAGTATTCATTTGATTACCACCTGAAATCGAAAAGTGTTGAAAAAAGCACGCACGGGGATCGTGCGTGCTTTTGAATTTACAGAACCTTGGACAGGAAATCCTGCAGA
>JAZQVX010000142.1:0-4115 GCA_045632045.1 Lawsonibacter sp. | reverse complement strand
GGATGCCGCGTGGGAGGAGTTCACCACCGTGCGATGCTCCGACGCGTCCATCAATAAGATCATCCGCTCCGCCGGAATTCCCCGGGGCAGTTTTTATCAGTATTTCGCCGACAAGGACGACCTGTTTCTCTACCTTGTCCGCCCCCTGCAGAACTACTTCTTTGACCTGGCCCGTCAGGAAGTGGAGCGCACACAGGGCGATCTGTTCGCCGCCCCCCTGGCCATCTTCGACCGATTCTTCCAACTGGGCAGGAGTGCCAACCTGATCCGCTGTCTGAAGGTCATTCGCTGCAACCCCGATTCCGAGTTCCACTCCCTGTTCTGTGCCCCGGACGCTCCGCTGCACACCATCATCGAACTGGTGGACACCCGGCATCTCAAACGCACCGATCCCGACTACATCCGGGAAGTGTTCCACCTGTTTATCTTCACCCTGGCTTCCGCCATCATTGACGCTTTGAATCATCCCGAAGACCGGGAGACCGTCCGCGCACAGCTTGCGCTGCGCGTTGAAATCTTGCTGCAGGGCTGCTCAGCCCCTGCCCCTCAAGGAGGTACCGTATGAATCATCAAAAGAAGCTTGCCGCCGCGCTGGCCTGTACGCTGGCCGTTGGCATGTGCGCCGGACATGTTCTGGCCGACGGAGCGGCCGACCCCACTCAGCTGGTGGAGCCCCCTCTCATCATTGCCCCCGCACCCCAGCCCGCTCCCGCCGACACGGAGCAGGAAGCTCAGCCCCCCGCCACCGGGGATCTCTCCTCCGTCGTAAGCGGCCCCGCCGAACTTGCCGCTCCCACTCCCCGCAAATCCTTCATCGTGGAGGGGGCTGCCCGTCTCGCCGTCGAGGACGCCCCCGGCACCGTTTCCTTTGAGAATCTGGGACCCCGGATGCTGAAGAAGAACTTGAATATCCTCGCGCTGGATGAAAACATCGAGGCCATTGAAGCCGTGGATCTCGACGAGATGGAGAAGAGCCTCAAGGCTGCCATTACCATGATCTCCGCCCAGCAGGAACAGCTTCAGCAGCTGGTGGGCGGCACCAACGCCACCGTGGATGGACTGAACGCTCTGCTCTCTTCCATGTCCATAGATATGGATCTCTCCGCGCTGAAGGCAGCTCTCTCCCTCTATCCTCAGGCCACCATGGCCTCTCTGGAAACTCAGCTGGCCTCCTGTCAGGAAACTCTGGATCAGCTGGAAGACGGCGAGATCGAATCCCAGTATGGCGATGTGATCGTCCAGCTGCGCAACGCCAAGAACCAGATCGTCAAGGGCGGCGAGACCCTCTACCTCGCCCTGCTTGGACTGGAGCAGACCTATCAGGGTCTGGAGCGCAATCTGGCCGCTCTGGACCGCACCCTGGCAGAGCTGGAAGTGCGCTATGAGGCCGGTCAGATCTCCGCTCTGACGCTGGCCGAGGCCAAGGCCGGCCGCACCTCTCTGGTCAGCGGCATGACCACGCTGGAAATGAATATGACCGCCCTGCGCCGTCAGCTGGAGGGCATGCTAGGTGAGAAGATCACCGGCACCATTCAGCTTCAGCCCCTCACCGCAGTCACCGCCGAGGAACTGGCCGGAGTGGACGCCAAGTCCGGCCTGAAGCAGGTCAAGCTCCACAGCCTTGAGCTTTCCAACGCCGAAGACGCTCGTGATGTTGCCGCCGCCGAGTACAAGGCTTTGAAAAAGAGCGGCACCGCCGCCGACTATGAGGTGGAGGCCGCCTACTACAACCGCTCCGCCGCTGAGTTCACCCTGCAGGCCACCGAGCAGTCCATCCAGCTGTCCTTCACCACCCTGTGCGATCAGATTCGTGATCAGCAGCAGATCCTGAGCGCCGCTCAGACCTCCCTGTCTGTCAAGCAGAGCGGCTATGCCGCCGCTCAGCTGAAATACGAGCAGGGCATCATCTCCTACAACACCCTGATGACCGCGCTGGATGCCATGAACGAAGCTGCCGACACCGTGGACACCGCCGCCATCGACCTGTTTACTTCCTATAACAACTACTGCTGGGCCGTGGAACACGGTATCCTGAACTGACCGGAGGGTTTTGAACCATGAATAAAAACCGTATTTTCGCAATGGCGCTCTCTGCCGCCATGCTTTTCTCCCTGACCTCCTGCGCCACCCAGAACGAGTCTCACTATGTCGCCCCCGCCGGTGTGGCCGTTCAGGTGGAGCAGGTCGAGCGCAGCTCCATTACCTCCGACAACCGCTCCAGCGGCAAGGTGGCCTCTGACAACGAGACTCCCATCTATGTTTCCACCACCGCCCTGTGTACCGCCGTGTATGTTTCTCAGGGCGATACCGTGGCCGTCGGTGATAAGATCTGCACACTGGATATGGCTGCCACCATGGCCTCCTACAAGGCCGCCAACATCAACTATCAGACTCTGGTCAAGCAGTACAACGACCAGAAGAATCTTCTGGATCGCCAGATTGCCATGGCTGAGAACAACCTGACCACTACCCAGAAGCTCTTCGAGATCGGTGCCGCCTCCAAGCTGGAGGTGGACAACGCCCAGCTGACTTTGGATCAGGCTCTCATGGGCCGCGACTCCGGTCTGGCTCAGCTGGAGGCCGGCATCCAGAGCGGCAAATCCGGTCTGGAGCAGCTGGAGATGGTGCTGGAGCATGTGGATTCCAAGGGCAATGTCATCTCCCCCGCCGCCGGTGTGGTCACTTCTCTGACCGCCATGGAGAACAACTTCGTGGCCGCCTCCTATCCCATCGCCGTCATTCAGGGCGCCGACCAGATGAAGGTCACCGTCTATGTCTCCGAGGCCGTCGTCCCCGCACTGAAGGTGGGCGCCGAGGCTGAGGTGTCCGTCCCCAACGCCGGCACTTCCTTCACCGGCACCATCCGCAGCGTGGATCAGTCCCCCATCTCCCAGCTGGGTCTGTACGGCGTTACCATCTCCATCCCCGCCGAAGTTTCCGGTCTGATGGTGGGTATGTTTGCCGATGTCACCTTCCACATGGACGGCCGTGACGATACCATCGTCATCCCCACTCAGGCCATCCAGAACAACGGCGAGATCCAGTATGTCTATGTGGTGGAGAATGACTCCGCCGTCTACACCGAGATCACCACCGGTCTGACCGGCAGCGGTGTGACCGAAGTCACCTCCGGTCTGGAGGGCGGCGAATCTCTGGTCACTGTGGGTCAGACTTACGTGACCGACGGTTCCGCTGTCCGTATCGTCAACGGGGAGGGCTGATTTTGAACATTTCCCTCTTTTCCATCAAGCACAAAGTTTCCGTCCTGCTGGCGGTCATTATGATCACCATCTTCGGCGGTGTCTTTGGTTCCAAGCTTCAGGCCGCCCTGCTGCCCGATCTGGAACTGCCCATGGCCGTGGTGGTGTGCTACTATAACGGCGCATCTCCCGAGGACATTGAGTCCCTTATCACCCGCCCCCTTGAAACGGCCATCATGTCCGTCTCCGGCGTGGAGGAGATCAGCTCCACCTCCGCCGACTCCACCGCCACCATTCAGATCTCCTATGCCGAGGGCACCGATCTGGACATGGCCGCCACCAAGCTGCGCGAGCAGTTTGATGCCCTTACGCTCCCCGATGGCGCTATCGAGCCCATCATCATGAACCTCAACATCAGCGAGCTGATGCCCACCGCCATGATCGCCCTGATCGGTGACGATCTGGCCGATCTGCAGGCTCTGGCCGAGGACACCGTTGCCCCCTCTCTGGAGCGCATCGACGATGTCGCCTCCGTCACCATCTCCGGCGGTGTTTCCGAGCAGATCTCCGTCCGTCTGAATACCGCCGCCGCGGCCGGTTACGGTCTGTCCTCCACCTATGTTTCTCAGATCCTCATGGCCGAGAACCTCCTCTATCCCGGCGGTTCCATGGACAACGGCGATAAAACGCTCACCGTTTCCACCGATGCCAAGCTCACCAGCCCCGAGGATGTGGCCAATGTCATCATCCCCCTGCCCACCGGCGGCACCATCCGTCTGAAAGAGATCGCCACGGTGGAATTGGAAACTCTGGCCAGCGACACCGTCGCCAAGGTGGACGGCAATGCCTGTGTCATCCTGCAGGTGTCCAAGCGCTCCGGCGGCAACGAGGTGGAGGCCTCCCACGACATCGTGG
>JAZQVX010000141.1:0-2965 GCA_045632045.1 Lawsonibacter sp. | reverse complement strand
AAAAGCCCGAAAGGAACAGGAGGAATTGCTATGAATTTTCTGGAAGAAAGAATTGTAAAGGACGGCGTCGTCAAGCCCGGTAATGTGCTGAAGGTGGTCAGCTTTCTGAATCATCAGATGGATATTGCCCTGATGGAAGAGATCGGCCGCGAGTTCAAGCGCCGTTTTGCCGACAAGCATATCAACAAGGTCATGACCATCGAGGCATCCGGCATCGGTATCGCCGCTTTTGTCGCAAGAGAGTTTGGCGTTCCCATGGTGTTTGCCAAGAAGAGCAAGTCCATCAACATCGACGGCGATATGTATGTGGCAGAGGTGGAGTCCTTCACCCATAAGAACAAGAATCAGGTCATCGTTTCCAAGAAGTTCCTGAGTGCCGATGACTCCGTTCTCATCATTGACGATTTTCTGGCCAACGGCTGTGCGCTGCAGGGTCTGATCTCCATCGCCAACAATGCCGGCGCATCTGTGGAGGGCCTTGGCATCGTCATTGAGAAGGGCTTCCAGTCCGGCGGTCAGATCATCCGCAATCTGGGCTATCATCTGGAATCTCTGGCCATCGTGGACGCCATGGACGCCGAAGCAGGAACCATCACCTTCCGCCCTCAGGACAAGTAATTTTTTGAGGTAAGTTCACATGGATATTAACGCCTTCAAAGCCGAATACAACATTCAGGACGCAGACTTGGAAGAGGCTGGTATTACATGGGATGAACTGGCGCTGATCGAATCGGAATATCATAAGGTCGAAGCGCATCTGCGCCAGATCGGCAAGTCTTTTATCGACGAATATCTCTACGATATTGAAGCCGCGGGCATCCACTCCTACCGTTACCGGACGAAGCAGGCCAACAATGTTCTGGAGAAAGTGATTCGCAAGAAAAAGGAAAACTTTGAAAAGTTTGCCCAGCTGGATCACACCAACTTTTATAAATACGCCACCGATCTGATCGGTATCCGCGTGTTTTTCCTCTACCGCGAGGACTGGGTCCACTTCCACAGCTACATCACCGGGCGCTTTGAGAACAACCCCGAGCTGTATATCCGGGACCGGCTCCGGGACTTTGATGAGGACCCCGACCACTATTACATCGCCGAGCGCCCCAAGGCATACAAGCGCCCCGGTGATACCAAAATCTATGACGGCGCGCAGATCGACATCATCACCGACGGCATCTACCGCTCCCTGCACTACATTATCAAGTACAAGGGCTACTATGTCGAAATTCAGGGCCGCACGCTGTTTGAGGAGGGCTGGGGCGAAGTCGATCACGACATCGTCTACAAAAACGCCCAGGATGACGAGATGCTCCTGGACTATTCCAAGCTGCTCAACCGCCTGTCCGGCCTTGCGGATGAGATGAGTTCCTATTTCCGCCGACTCAAGGTGGAGAGAGAGGACGACTGACCCTCGTTGTATAAACAAAAACGCCTATGGCTCAAGAAGCCATAGGCGTTTTTTTATGATTTATTTCTCAGGCATGGACATGGCGATCTTCTCGGGGGTAATGGGGAGGGTTCTGTGCCACACGCCGGTGGCGCGATAGATGGCGTGGGCGATGGCGGGAGCGGGTGTGTTGATGACGATCTCGCCGATGGACTTGGCGCCGAAGGGGCCGGTGGGCTCATAGCTGTGCTCAAATTCCACCTTCAGCTTGCCCATGTCCAGTCGGGTGGGCACCTTGTACTGCATGAAGGAGGCCTCCATGGGCTTGCCGTGCTCGTCATAGGTGACATTTTCCATGAGGGTATGACCGATGCCCTGCACGATGCCGCCCTCGGTCTGGACCCGGGCCAGAGCGGGGTTGATGGGGATGCCGCAGTCAACGACGGCCATATAGTCCAGAATGGTAACCTCGCCGGTGAGCTTGTCCAGCTCGATCTCCACCATGCCCACCATGTAGGGGGGAGGAGAAACAGGGGAGGAGTGGGTGGCGGTGGACTCGGCGGCGATGGTATTGCACACCTGAGCCTTATAAGCAATGTCGGTCATGGAAACGGTCTGGCCGGTGACGGAGTTGCGCGCGCAGTTGTTTGCGACCTCAACGGCGTCAGCCTCACAGCCCATCATATCCGCGGCAATGGCCCGGATGCGCTGCTTCATCTCGTTGCAGGCCTTCACCACGGCCATGCCGGTGACATAGGTGGTGGAGGAGGCGTAGGAGCCGGAGTCGTAGGGGGACACATCGGTATCCGCGCCAAACACGGCCACATCGTCCACATCGCAGTCCATCAGCTCTGCCACCATCTGGGCCAGAATGGTGTCACAGCCGGTGCCCATGTCGGCGGCGCCGATGAGCAGGTTATAGGTGCCGTCCTCGCTGAGCTTCAGGGTGGCGGAACCCACATCCACATTGGAGATACAGCTACCCTGCATGGCCATGGCCACGCCGGCGGTGCGCACCTTGCCGTTGCCCATGTCGCGGATCTTGGAGCGCTCCTCCCAGTTGAACATCTCACGGCAGTGCTCCATGCAGCGGTCCAGGGCGCAGGCATTGGCCGTCTCACCGTAATAGGAGTGCATGACCATGCCTTCCCTGACCATGTTCATGTCGCGGATGGCGGTGGCGTCCATGCCCAGCTTTTCGGCCAGCTCGCTGACGATGGACTCCACGGCAAAAATGCCCTGGGTGGCACCGTAGCCGCGGTAAGCGCCGGCGGCCTGATGGTTGGTGTAAACCACATCATAGTGGAAGCGGAAGGCCTCCAGAGAGCCGGTGTAGAGGGGGATGGCCTTGTGGCCGGACAGACCCACGGTGGTGGGGCCGTGTTCGCCGTAAGCGCCGGTGTTGGACAGGGTGTAGAGATCCATCACGCGGATCTTGCCCTCCTTGGTGGCGCCCAGCTTGATGGTGATCTCCATCTCGTGGCGGGGAGAACCGGCGATCTGAGATTCCTCGCGGGTGTAGACGATGCGGGCGGGACGGCCGGTCTTCATGGCCACGAAGGCGGGGTAGACATCACA
>JAZQVX010000140.1:0-2097 GCA_045632045.1 Lawsonibacter sp. | reverse complement strand
GCCTTCCGCTATAATAAGCTGGTGCTGGCCACCACCACCTACAACGGCGGCATTTTCCCCTTCATGGTGGAGTTCATCCACCACCTGACCGAGCGCGGCTTCTGCCGCCGCACCGTGGCCATGATGGAGAACGGCTCCTGGGCCCCTCAGGCCATCCGGGTCATGCAGGGTATGCTCTCCGGCAGCAAGGATTTGATGTATACTGAAAATAATGTACGAATTCTCTCCGCTCTGAACGATGACAGCCGCGCCCAGATCGAGGCTCTGGCCGAGGAGCTGTGCTGCAGCTGATCTCGCTCTCCACTTTGAAAGGAGGAATCCCTATGCAAGAGAACAAACGCCCGTGGATACAGCTGCTCGTTGCCGCTGTGTGGGCAACACTGCTCTGGACGAAACTGGACTCATACACCGACCTCCTTCCCGTTCACAACGAGGTTTTCTCCCCCGAGGTCTGGCGGGATTTGCAGGCGGGCTATATGGCCATGTTCCTGATGTACGGCGCTTTTATTCTGCTGGCCCTGCTGCGGTTCTTCCTGTATAACAGAAAAATGCTGCTGCACTGGGCCGAGGCCATCACCATCACGCTGACCTGCGTATGCGGAGTGATCGGTCTGATCCTGCTCCCGACCATCACCGACATATGGGTCTATCTGTTCGGCGCCATTCTGCTGGCGGTATGTATCTGGAGCTGGTACGATCTCCGGAAGCACTATCGCACCCCGACATAACAAAAACCCCCGTGACTGCGGTCACGGGGGTTTCGTTTACACTTTTTTGCGCAGGAAGGAACACTTCGTCTCGGAACAGATCACCGCCACAAAGATGATGGCAAAGCCGCACAACATCTTCAGACTGACCTCGTCCCCGTAGCAGACCACGGAGAACATCACGCCGAACACCGATTCCAGCGACAGGATGACGGAGGCGGAGGCGGGATCGGACCAGATCTGTCCCACATTCTGGAACAGCAGGGCCACGGTGGTGGCCATGACGCACAGATAGGCCAGAGGCAGGAACACGGCGGGGTCCCGCAGCGCCTGAGCCGGGAACACCTCAGTGGTCAGGGAGAACACCCAGGAATACAATGCCGCAAAGGCGAACTGGAAAATGGTGATGAGATAGATGTCCTTTCCGGGGGACAGCTTCTCCACCGCCACGATATGAGCGGCATAGAACACGGCGCACAGCAGGGTCAGCAGGTCGCCGATATTGATGGTCAGCGCCTCGTTCAAAGACACCAGCCCCACACCCGCCACACACAGAACCGCGGCGGCGATGTTGTACCGGTCGGGGCGGCGGTGCACCACCATCCATGTGAAGAAGGGCACCAGCACGCAGTACACAGCGGTGAGGAAAGCGTTCTTGGAGGGGGTGGTAAAACTCAGTCCGAAGGTCTGTACCGTGTAGGCAGTAAAGAGGAATCCACCCACGATGGCGCCTCTCCAGAGGTAATCCGCTGTAAAGTCCTTCCACTTTTTAGCGCATACGATACTGAGCAAAACCGCACCCGCAGTAAAACGGATGGCCAGCAGGGCATACACCGGCAGACTGTCCAGCGCGTTCTTCATCATGAAGAAGGAAGTGCCCCAGATGAGGGCGGCAGAGAACAGCATGGGCTTGGCCAGTTTTTTCATCATTTCAGGTGACATGGGTATTTCAACTCCAAATTCGGGGTATCATTTCTTTTTCATGTGGGCGGCGGCGGACTTGAGCATAAGCCGCTTGGTACCCGCATCATCGAAGGCGATCTCCACAAGGGCATCTCCGCCCATCTTCTGGATGGAGAGGATCATGCCCTCGCCGAAGGCCTTGTGCACCACCATATCGCCCTTGCGGAAGTCGGGGGCAAAGGTGGCGGTGTTCCCAATGCCGGCGCTGCTGCCGGTGGCGGCCCGCCTGGCAGTGGACTGGCTGCGGGCGGCGGCATACTGCATGGCCCGCTCGAAGCCGCCGTAAGAGGGCTGGGGACTCTGGGCGGCACGGCCATAACCCTCATAACCGGAGGTTCGGCTGGGCATACCGCCCCACTCCACATCCTGATTGAAGGAATCAAATCCGCTGCGGCCGGAGCGCACCAGATGCTCCTCGGGGATCTCC
>JAZQVX010000139.1:0-2176 GCA_045632045.1 Lawsonibacter sp. | reverse complement strand
CGGGGCGTGAGCTACTGCGCCACCTGCGACGGTATGCTCTACCGCAATAAGGATGTTGTGGTGGTCGGTCGGGGACATGAGGCCCCCCACGAGGCAAACTATCTGCAGTCCATCGGCTGCAAGGTGACCTATGTGGCCAACGCCCGACCCGAGGTGCTGAATGCCGACATCCCCTTCGTCAGGGGGGCGCGGCTGGAGGTAAAGGGAGAGCAGACCGTCACAGCCCTTGCGGCAGACGGAACCGAGATCCCCTGCGCGGGGGTGTTCATCCTCCGGGATGCGGTGGCACCTACCGACCTGCTACCCCAGCTGGAAACGGAAAAGGGAGCCATCAAGGTGGACAGAGCCATGTCCACCAATGTGGAGGGCGTGTTTGCCGCGGGCGACTGCACCGGCGCGCCCCTGCAAATCGCCAAGGCAGTGGGGGAGGGCCACATCGCCGCCCTGTCTGCCTGTGAGTATCTGGACAAACTCAACTGAAGAAAGGAAGTTTTTGATTATGATGCATTTCAACAAGGAAAGTTTTGAGCAGGCCGTCAACTCCGGCAAGCTGGTCATGGTGGATTTCTGGGCCTCCTGGTGCGGCCCCTGCCGTATGCTGTCCCCCGTCATCGACGGTCTGGACAAGCGCTATGAGGGCAAGGTGGTCATCGGCAAGATCAATGTGGACGAGGAGCAGGAGCTGGCCATTACCAACGGTGTCATGTCCATCCCCACCGTGGTGTTCTTCAAGGACGGCAAGGAGATCGACCGCAAGGTGGGCGTCATGCCCGACAAGGCCTACGCCGCCGTGCTGGACGCAAACATCTGACGACCTGTGTAGGGGGCGATGTCCTCATCGCCCCACAGGTGCGGGCGCGGTTATGCGGGCCGATGGGGACATCGGCCCCTACGCACATCTTCGGCATCTTGTCGTAGGGGCGCACAGTGTGCGCCCGCCGCCCACGAGGAATAAACACACAAACATGAACAAGCCCCCGTGACCACATCACGGGGGCTTGTTGTCGTTATGATGATGTTCTGCGGGTGATCCACCAGCGCAGGGTCTTGGAAATCTGAACCGTCAGCAGGAACAGCCTCAGATAGTCCAAGACAGATGTTACAAGGTTGAGTGCGATGCCGGAACTTACGAAATGAAGCAGAACCGGGTTGTTACGCAGGAGAAAAGAGGTTCCCCAACGCATGATAAGGGTTACCGCGATTACTCCGACCCACCCCAGAATATACCGGGTGCGGGCGGCGCCTTCGAGGTACAGAGGCTTCTTGCGGAGGGTCAGCACCGTTGCCGCCACCATAGTCAGCATCGTCAGCAACTGCACCCACGCAGTAAACAGGCGCATATAGTTCATTTCGGGTGTCCACATGAAAGTCAACCGGGTGGTCGACCAGCTGAGTCCCGTAGCAAAGCGCAGATACAGATCCACCAGAATCAGCATGGCCCAAAAGGCGCTCAGCAGGGGATGGCGGCGGCAGAGCAGGCTGACCAGACTGCCCAGCAGAAAGGGGATCATGAGGATCAGTCCGATGGCAAACCCGCCCAACACGGTGCAGCAGGCCAGACAGAGAACGGCAAGGATCAGCAACACAAGGGCGACGGTTTTGTGCCGTGTATGCTCCGCCGGCATGGGCCTTTCGATGGGCACAGATTCGGCGGCGGGTGTGGATGCGGCCTCTTCTCCGTGTACCAGCTCGTCCAGCGTGACACCGAAGATATTGCTCAGCTTAATGAGCTTGTCCAGCTCGGGCACAGCGCCGTCTGTTTCCCACTTGGAGATGGACTGTCGGGACACCCCCAGCGCCTCTGCCAGATCGCCCTGTGACATATTCCGTTTGGTGCGCAGACGATGGATGTTGCCTCCCAGGGTCATGGACAGCACCCCTTTCTCAGTGATTTTTCTGACCTTATGATACCATTTTTGCCCCTCAAAGTCCACCAAGCCGCCTTGAAATTTTAGCAACCAGAGGTTGCACCCCTGAAAAAGCATAAAAAATAGCTCCCCCTTGCGGGGGAGCTGGCATTTACGAAGCAAATGACTGAGGGGGTAAATAAAAATCCGGAAATACCCCCTCCGCCTCCCGATGGTCGGCACCTCCCCCGCAAGGGGGGAGGCAGGAACTCGGCTCTCCCTACGGGAGAGCTGTCGAACAAAGTGAGACTGAGAGGGCCCAACTCAGG
>JAZQVX010000138.1:0-2706 GCA_045632045.1 Lawsonibacter sp. | reverse complement strand
TTACCCCCTCAGTCAGCCCTGCGGGCTGCCAGCTCCCCCGCAAGGGGGGAGCCGAGTAATATTCTCCTAAAGCCTCCCCCCTTGCGGGGGAGGTGCTGAGCAAAGCGAAGCGGAGGGGGTTACTTTACCAGCAGTTTCTTCATGCCCTCCTCCAGACCGTCCACGGTCAGGGGGAACATGGGAAATTCCTTCGCGATGGCGTCATAGGTCTGGGTCCAGTAGTCCCCCCACATGGGGCGCTCGCTGGGGTTGAGCCAGACGCAGTGGCGGAAATGCTCCTTCAGCGCCATGAGCCAGTCGAAGCCGCACTGAGGGGTCTCGGGCCGCTCCCAGACGGCGGGGCGGCGGGAACCGTAGCGGTAATGCCAGCCGTAGAGCTCCTCGGGGGCCATCTGGGCATCCCCCACGAAGATGAGCTTATAGTCGCTTGGCAGGTTGGACAGCACCCAGTCGGTGGTGACGGCGTTGCGGGTCAGCAGAGAAGGCTCCCGGTACAGCCGCCCGTAGGGGCAGTTATGGAAGTAGAACACCTTCAGATCCTTGAAGTGGCCTGCCTTCTCCACCGCCTGAAACAGGGCGGAACACATTTTGGAGTAGTAGTCCATGGAGCCGCCCAAGTCCATGAGCAGCAGCACCTTGACGGTGTTCTCCCGGGGGCGCTTATAGCGGATCTTCAGCTGGCCTGCGTTGGCGGCGGTGTCCTGAATGGTGCGGTCCACATCGAACTCCGTCTCGGGCAGGTCAACCAGACCGGAAAACTGCCGCAGATGGCGCAGTGCCACCTGGAACTGCCGGGTGTCCAGGGTATTATCCCCACGGAAGTCCCGGTATTTGCGCTCCCCCGCCACGCGGAAGGCCCGCTTATACATGGACTCGCCGCCTACCCGGATGCCCTTGGGGGAAAGACCGGAGTTGCCAAAGACCGACATGCCGTGGGTACCCACCCAGCGGCTGCCGCCGTTGTGCTCCTCGGTCTGCTCAGCCATGCGCTCTTTCAGCATCCGCTCGATCTCCTCGGCGGTGAGGCCCAGATTCTTCAGGGCCTGCTCCTCGTCCCATGTGGCGTAGTCGGTGAGGACATCGGGCTTGTTCAGCCAGTCCAGAAGCTGCTGGGACACCTCCTGCTGGAAGTTCACATCCTTGAAGTAGTCCAGAAAGCAGCGGTCGAAGCGGTCGAAGTCGGCCTCGCTTTTCACCAGAATACAGCGGCACAGGTGATAAAAGCCGGTAAAGCTGGCGTCGTGGAGGTTGTGGCGCAGGGCCTGCATGAGGGACATCCACTCGGTGAGGGAGACATTCAGCCCGCTGCGCCGAAGCAGATATAAAAAGTCGGTAAACATAGACTCACCGCCAGAACTTGCGCAGGGCGTCGGTGTCCTCGTTCTTCTTCAGCAGGACGCCCACATAGGGGACCTCCTTCACGATGCGCTCCACATCCACCCCGCCGTGCTGCAGAGCCAAAATCCAGTCCAGAATTTCGGAGGTGGAGGGCTTCTTTTTGATCTGGGGCAGGTTGCGGATCTTATAAAAGGCCTCCAGCACCTGAGTCAGCAGGGCGTCGTCGATGTCGGGATAGTGGACCCGGACGATCTGCTCCATGAGGGCCTTGTCGGGAAAGTCGATATAGTGGAACACGCAGCGGCGCAGGAAGGCGTCGGGCAGCTCCTTTTCGGCGTTGGAGGTGATGATGACCACAGGGCGGGGCTTGGCCTTGATAGTCTTGCCGGTTTCGGGGATATGGAACTCCATGCGGTCCAGCTCCCAGAGCAGGTCGTTGGGGAACTCCAGATCGGCCTTGTCGATCTCGTCGATGAGGAGGATGACCTGCTCCTCGGCGGTGAAGGCCTCGCCCAGCTTGCCCAGCTTCACATACTTCTCAATGTCGTCCACGCCCTGACCGCCGAACTGGGAGTCGTACAGGCGCTGCACCACATCGTAGACATACAGACCGTCCTGTGCCTTGGTGGTGGACTTGATGTTCCAGATGATGAGCTTTTTG
Source organism: Lawsonibacter sp. (assembly GCA_045632045.1). GTDB lineage: Bacteria > Bacillota > Clostridia > Oscillospirales > Oscillospiraceae > Lawsonibacter. Next base: position 707 of record JAZQVX010000138.1, on the reverse strand, counting down.
CCCGCGGCCTGTGCAATGGCCTCGGCCAGCTTGGTCTTGCCGGTGCCCGGTTCGCCCTTGATGAGCAGGGGCTTCTGAAGCACCATGGCGATGTTTGCCGCCCGCAGCAGCTCCTCAGAGGCCACATAGTCCTGACTGCCCTTAAATTCCTGCATGATGATTCTCCTTTTCAATGTCTTTGGTTTGATTTTACCCGGTTTTCGGGCGTTTGGCAATAAAAAAGACCGCCATGTGGCGGTCTTTTAAAATATCATTCTGTTCCGCCCGGAAGGAGCTGGCAGATTTTTTCGGATTGGAGAGGTGCGCCCCCCGCTGCCTGCCAGCCGGCGGCAAAGGCGATGCGAACAATGGAAAAGAGGGCGTTTTCCGCCTCATCATATTCATGGCGGTCGAGAAATTCGGAGAAAGCGTGTTCGAATTCGTTGGAGTACATAGAAAATCCCTCCTTTGATTTTAACACCAACTTACACAATTTAACACGATTTGTCAATGTTAAACAGTGAACAATAGTATCATCTCTTTATAAGAGGTGATTGGATGAAACCAATTAAGACATCGGTGAGTATTACACTGGATGACCCGGTGCTGGAAGAAATCAAAAGACTCGCAGAGTACGACGACCGTTCCCTGTCCAGTTATATCAATCAGGTGCTGAAAGCACATCTGGAGCAGAAAGACAAAACCGCATCCCGGTAACGGGGTGCGGT
>JAZQVX010000137.1:0-3905 GCA_045632045.1 Lawsonibacter sp. | reverse complement strand
CCGATGAGGGTGAACTTGGGCAGGTCAAGGCGAATGGAGTTGGCAGAAGGACCCTTGCCAATGATGATGTCGATGGCATAGTCCTCCATGGCGGGATAGAGAACCTCTTCCACCGCCCGGTTCAGACGATGGATCTCGTCCACGAAGAGAATATCATTCTCGTTCAGGTTGGTCAGCAGGGCCGCCAGATCACCGGCCTTCTCGATGGCGGGGCCGGAGGTGATGCGCACATTGACCCCCATCTCGTTGGCTATGATGTTGCTGAGGGTAGTCTTGCCCAGTCCGGGAGGGCCGTGGAGCAGAACATGATCCAGCGGCTCGTTGCGCATCTTGGCGGCCTGAATAAAGACCTCCAGATTGCCCTTGGCCTTCTCCTGACCGATGTACTCCCGCAGCAGCTTGGGGCGCAGGGAGTATTCGTTATCGTCCTCATGGGTGGCCCGGGTGGGCACCAGAGAATCGAAGGATTCTTCAAAGTCAGTATTGGAAAAGTCGATTGCCATGTGTTCACTTCCTGTTCAGCGGTCTCATGCCCTCAAATTGTTTTGCGGCTTCGATAAAGTGTTCCAGATAGCCGTCCTCGCCCCATGCCCAGACTTTCACAAAGCCGCCGCTTCCGGCTGCGGTTATGGCAGAGGCAAAGATCTCTGTTCCGTTGGTGGCCAGCGTAACAGTCATGCTCAGACGGTTCTCGCCAAGAATCGTATATTTTTCATAGACACGGACGGCCACCCGCATGTTGCCCACACGATAGTCGCTGCCATCCTCATAGGAAGAGGATAAGCTGCTGGTGGACAGATAGTCATGGAAATACTTCAAAGTCTTGTCAAAGTCGTAGGTTTCGGGAATGATACACTCAAACTTTGCCATACAGCATCCTCCTCTTCAAACTCAGTTTTTCATCATTTTCTTCAGCGCCTGCTTGATGATCTGCTCCAGAGTCAGTTCACTCATGTCGATACCCTTGAGAGCCACATTGATCTCGGACTGGGAGTAGCCCAGAACGGCAAGTGCGGCGGAGGCCTCAGAACTCTTATTCTCGGGGATGATGGTCACGCCGGTACCGCCGTAGCTCTCCCCTGCCATGCTGATGGTCTGCCCCTTGGCCAGTTTGTCCTTCAGCTCCAGAATGACGCGCTGGGCGATCTTCTTGCCGATACCGGGGGCACAGGTCAGTGCCTTCTCGTCCCCGGTGATGATGGACAGGGCCAGATTGGCGGGTGTATTGGTGGAGAGGATGGACAGAGCGGCCTTGGGACCCACGCCGGTGACGGAGATAAGCTGCTGGAAAAGGTTCAGCTCCTCCTGGGTGCCGAAGCCATAGAGCTCCATGGCGTCCTCACGAACATTCAGGTGGGTGAAGACCTTGCCCTTCTCCCCTTTTTTCAGATTGGCGATGGTATAACTGGTGGTCTTGACGGCATATCCAACGCCGCCGCAGTCTACGACTACCAGATAAGGCTCGATGTGGGCGATGGTACCGGAGAGATAGTAAAACATAAGTTACCTCGTATCGTATTTAGAGGGGTCAAAGACCCGCTCGGTATTCAAAAGACTGGTGGCGGCACGGCTGTGGCAGATGGCGATGGCCAGCGCGTCAGCGGCATCGTCGGGTCTGGGGATGTCCTTCATGTTCAGAAGGCGCTGGGTCATGAGCATGACCTGCTTCTTCTCCGCCTTGCCATAGCCCACCACGCCCTGTTTTACCTGCATGGGGGTGTACTCAAAGACAGGAATGCCCGCCTTCTCCGCCGCCAGCAGGATGACGCCGCGGCCATGAGCCACGGCGATGCCGGTGGTGATGTTCTTGGTGAAGAACAGCTCCTCAACCGCCATTTCGTCGGGCTTGAAGGTTTCCAGCAGCTGTTCCATGTCCCGGGAGATCTGGAGCAGGCGCTCGGACAAGGGAATGCCGGGGGGCGTGGTGATGACGCCGTACTGCAGGAGGGTATTCTTCCCCCGCTCTGCCCGGATCAGGCCGAACCCAATGGTCGCCACGCCGGGGTCGATGCCTAAGATGACCATGGCGACCTCCTTGTCAAACAACTGTTCTTATTATATTACCACAATCTTTCGGGAATTGGAAGTGGGTACACAATAAAAAAGAACGCCTTTCGGCGTTCTTTTTGGGGTTATGCGGGTGTCTGAACCACGCCAATAAACAGGGGCAGCCCGGTTTCGGAGGTGATGGCAAACAGGAAGGGCTTGTCGAGGATGAAGTCGATCTCTTCATCCGGGGGCATGGCGGCTCCGGCGGCGGGAATGACGGTATAGGCCGCAGCGATGACACCCTCCTCGTCGATGGCCACGCGGGCGGCGTGGTCCACTTCAGCCACAAAGACCCCTTCGGTGGCGGTCACAGGCGTGAAGTTGGCGGCGGCCGGGTCAAATACATCGGTGATACCCAGATTTCTCAGGGGGTTGACAAGGTCCTTCTCCCCTGTCACATCGAACTTGGGTACAGAAAGATTGACCACGAGGAATTTGTTATTATCCCAGTTTCCGTCGGCGAGAATGAACTCCATGGTGGCGGGGTCGTCCAGCAGGGCTGCCACAGAGATTCCCTCCTCGTGGTCAGGACGGATGAACCACATCTTTCCGCCGTTTTCCAACCGTCTGGCGACGGCGCCGAAGTTGTCGCTCCAGTAGTAGGTGTTGGTGCCGGAGCTGTTCATGAACTCGCAGGGAATGGTGCCGCCGTCGGGGCTGAGGATGTCAAACTCACCCTGCGTGGTGCGTTCGGGGCTGAACTCCTGGGACCACTTGGCGCGGAAATAGACGGTGGTGGCGAGGGCGAGAACGGTTTCGGGAGACAGTTCCAGGTCGGCGGCCTGCTCCTCCAGCAGTCCACCGGTCTGCTCATTGATCCAGCCGCGAAGAGCCGTGTTCATTTCCTCGCTGCCCATTTCGCCTTTGTAGGAAGATGCGTAATAGGTCTGGGCAAGGGTGTCCAGCGTTTCTCTTACGAACTCCACATCTTCATTCAGCCACAGGGAACTTGCCAGAATACTGGTCACGGCGCCATCGTTACGATAGGCGGTATTCCAGACTTTGGATGCGTTCTCACGCAGTTCCTCCAAGCTGTATACGCCCAGTGTCTGAAACGGCTCTGCCCGGGTGTTCCCGTGGGTTATTTCAGAGAGCATAGCAAGAGCCATGTAGATGTTGACAGGCGAGCAGACCTCGTTGCCCACGGTGCCGGTGAGCAGTTCGGGGACGGCAGCGGTCAGAAAGGGGGCCATAATCTCATTCCCCACCGAGCCTTCGCGCCACTTCCGAGCGTCATCCCACCAGAGTTCCCACTGCTCGTTATACTTTTCCCAGTCCTCATAAGCATCGGCACTGGGGAACTGCACCTGAACGGGATAGCTTGCTTTCACTACTGTGGCTTCAGGCGTCACGGCAGATCCCGATGATGTTTTCCCTCCGCAACCGGGAAGCACCAGCAGCATAGAGGCCGCAAGAACCAGCGCAGTCAGTCGTTTTTTCATCTTCATTCCTCCTTGTATTTCTCTTTATCACATTAGACGAAAGAAATCAAGAGAAGTTCCCGGGAAATAGAAAAAAGAGGATGCAATGCATCCTCTTTTTATCAGAACATGGAAAACAGATTGATCTGGCTGGTATCGGGCAGATCGCCGAAGGCACCGGCATCCTTGAGCTGTGCCACATGGGTCTTGGAGATCTTGGAGCAGGCATTGGTGACCTCCTCGATGGAGATGAACTGCTTGCCGCGGCATGCCTCCTGCAGGGCAAGAGCTGCCGTTTCACCCAGACCGGCAACAGAGGAGAAGGGCGGGCAGAGAGTGCCCTTCTCCTCGTCCATGACGAAGTTGATGGCGTCAGATTTATAGATGTTCATGCGCTCGAAGGTGAAGCCGCGCAGATAGAACTCATAGCAGACT
>JAZQVX010000136.1:0-5012 GCA_045632045.1 Lawsonibacter sp. | reverse complement strand
TTTGCCAAGGCGGGTCTGCCCGGCGTGAGCCGTGATGTCATTCTGGAGCTGAAGCTGCTGGCCGATGTGGGTCTGGTCGGCTTCCCCAATGTGGGCAAGTCCACCCTGCTCAGCGTGGTCAGCCGCGCACAGCCTAAGATCGCCAACTACCACTTCACCACGCTGTATCCCAATCTGGGCGTAGTCTATGTGGAGGAGGGCGTCTCCTTCGTCATGGCAGACATCCCCGGCATCATTGAGGGTGCCGCCGACGGCGCCGGTCTGGGTCACGACTTCCTGCGCCATGTTGACCGCTGCCGACTGCTGGTCCATGTGGTGGATGTCTCCGGCAGCGAGGGCCGCGATCCCGTGGAGGATTTCGAGGCCATCAACGCCGAGCTGCAGCAGTACTCCCCCGAGCTGGCTACCCGCAAGATGATCGTGGTGGCCAACAAGATGGACATCATGGAGGACGACTCCCTGCTCAAGGCCCTGCGCGAGCATGTTGAGGCCAAGGGCATGGAGCTGTTTGAGCTGTCTGCCGCCGCCCATCAGGGTACCCGCGAGCTGGTCAAGCACATCGCTCAGGAGCTGCAGCAGCTGCCTCCCGTGGTGGTGTACGAGCCCACCTATGTGGAGCGCGAGCCCGAGATCGAGGTGTCCGGCGAGTTCAACATCCAGCGCTTCGACGATACCTGGGTCATCGACTCCCCCTGGCTGGAGCGTATCATCGCCAATGTCAACTTCTCCGACTATGAGTCCCGTAACTGGTTCGACAAGAACCTGCGCGAGTCCGGCCTGTTCGACAAGCTGGAGTCCATGGGCATCAAGGATGGCGACATCGTTTCTCTGTACGATCTGGAGTTTGAGTACCAGCACTAAATTTCTTCAACCCAGCGACTTGTCGCTGGGTTGATTTTTTCACCCCGCTGCACGCACACCCTTCCGGGCGCACATTTGCGGGGTGCGAGGTGTTTTCTGTGACGCACCTCCCCCAGGGGACCTTCTCTTGCCCTTTGGGCAATTCACCTTGTGTCGTCGCAGAAAACGGCTTAAATAAAGTGGATAAAAGGAAAAGACCGTCACGAAAGTGACGGTCTTTTTGTCGTTTTTTAAGACAGCAGCAGCTTATCGCTGACCATGTCGGAGCCGCTGGCGCGGCTGAACAGGTTGAGCAGCTGCTCCACGGTGAGGTGTTTTTTCTCCTCGCCGCTGACATCGACCACGACGCGGCCCTCATGCATCATGATGAGGCGGTTGCCGTAGGCGATGGCGTCGCGCATGTTGTGGGTGATCATCAGGGTGGTCAGATTGTCGCGCTCCACGATCTTCTGGGTGGCGTCCAGAACCTTGGATGCGGTCTTGGGGTCCAGAGCGGCGGTGTGCTCGTCCAGCAGCAGGAGCTTGGGCTTGACCAGAGTGGCCATCAGCAGAGTCAGTGCCTGACGCTGACCGCCGGAGAGCAGACCGACCTTGGAGGTCAGGCGCTCTTCCAGACCCAGATCCAGGATCTTCAGCATTTCCTTATAGTCCTCGCGCTCCTTGACGGTGATGCCGATTTTCAGAGTGCGGGGCTTGCCGCGGCGCAGAGCCAGCGCCAGATTTTCTTCGATCTGCATGGTGGCGGCGGTGCCCATCATGGGATCCTGGAACACGCGGCCGATGTACTTGGCGCGCTTGTGCTCGGGCAGATGGGTGACATCAATGCCGTCGATGGTGATGGAGCCCTCGTCCACCAGCCATGTGCCGGCCACGGCGTTGAGCAGGGTGGACTTGCCTGCGCCGTTGCCGCCGATGACGGTGACGAAATCGCCGGGAGCCAGATAGAGGGAGGCGCCGTTCAGCGCGGTTTTCTGATTTACGGTGCCGGCGTTGAAGGTTTTGTAGATATTCTTGACATCAAGCATGGGTGGTACCTCCCCGCTTCACAGGTTTGGTGAAATACTTGCCCTTCCAGTAGGGAACGGACAGGAAGATGGCCACGATGGTGGCGGAGATGAGCTTCAGATAGTTGGAGTTGATCTGACCGAAGGACAGAACGGCCTGAATGACCACATAGTAGATCACAGCGCCCAGAGAAACGGCCAGCAGTTTCAGACCGAAGTTGCGGAAGATCTTGCCAAAGACCACTTCGCCGATGATGACGGCGGCCAGACCGATGACGATGGCGCCGCGGCCCATGTTGATGTCGCCGTAGCTCTGGAACTGAGCCAGCAGAGCGCCGGACAGAGCGACCAGACCGTTGGCGATCATGATGGCCAGTACGATGTTGCGGTTGGTGTTGATACCCTGAGCCCGGGCCATGTTGGGGTTGGAGCCGGTGGCGCGCATGGAGCAGCCCAGCTCGGTGCCGAAGAACCAGTACAGAATGGCAATGATGACCAGCGTGAACACGCCGACCACAAAGATGGGGTGCTGATAGAAGGGACGATCACCCTTGGCCACATCCTGAACGAAACGCAGAGAAACCAGAAGCTTGTTCAGATTCTCCTTGTTGATGACATTGATGGAGACATTGGCCTTCATGGACATGATGGCCAGATTTACCGACCACAGACCCAGCTGGGTCAGGATGCCGGCCAGAATGGCGGGGATACCGCACAGGGTATGGAGCAGACCTGTGACCAGACCGGTGAGCATACCTACCACGAAGGCGGCCAGCATGGCCAGCCAGATATTCCAGCCGGCGGAGAAGAGCACCACGAAGGTGACACCGCCGGTACAGAAAGAGCCGTCTACCGTCAGGTCAGAAACATCCAGAATGCGGAAGGTGAGGTACACGCCAATGGCCATGATGCCCCAGATGAGGCCCTGAGAGATGGCGCTGGGCAGTGCACTGATAAAGTTTGCCATGAGTGGATCCTCCTAAATGCGTGTTTACACTTCGTCAGTATAGCAAAGTAACGGGGAAAAGGGAACCCTTTTCCCCGTTATTCGATAGGATTTGAGATCAGCCGATGGGGTTGTAGCCGGCGGGAACGGTGATACCCAGCTCGGTGCAGATGGTCTCGTTGAACTTGGGAGTGACGGTCTCGGCGTAGCCGATGGGCATCTCTTCGATCTTGGCCTCACCGGTCAGGATCTTGGCGGCCATCTTACCGGTGGCGACGCCCAGATCGTAGTAGCTGATGGACAGGGTAGCCACGCCGCAGCCGGCGCACAGGCCTTCCTCACCGGCGATGACGGGGACACCGGCGGGGCGGCAGATGTTGTCGATGATACCGGCGTTGGAAGCGACGGTGTTATCGGTGGGAGCGTAGATGACATCGGAGTTGTCGGCAGCGGTCTGAACGATGGCGGCCATGTCGTTGGAGTCGGCGAAGGGGTACTGGGTGCAGGTGATGCCGTCAGCTTCCAGCAGCTTCTGGATCTCGTCCACCTGATACTGGCTGTTGGCCTCAGCGGAGCAGTAGATCAGACCCACGGTCTTAGTGTCGGGGAACCATTCCTTGATCATAGCGGCCTGAGCGTCCAGAGGAGCCAGGTCGGAGGTGCCGGAGATGTTGGAACCAACCAGACCGGTGAAGTTATCGATGTCCAGTGCCACGCCGTACTCGGTGACGGAGGTGCCCAGGATGGGGATATCGGCGGTGGCGGCGGCAGCGGCCTGGAGAGCGGGGGTGGCGTTTGCCATGATCAGGTCAACATTGGAGGCCACCAGATCGGTGACGATGGGGGTGCAGGTTGCGGCATCGCCGGCAGCCACGCCGCCGGTAAAGGTGACCTGATTGGGCAGAGCCTCGTTCAGCGCATCCTTAAAGCCCTGAGTGGCGGCATCCAGTGCAACATGGGGAACCAGCTGGACGATACCGACGGTATAGCTACCGGCTGCGGCGGGCTCAGAAGGAGCGGCGGGAGCGGGGGTAGGATCGGCAGAGCCACAGGCAACCAAAGACAGCATCATAGCAGCGGCGGAAATCAGGGCGGTCAGTTTGCGTTTCATAACGATTACTCCTTTGCGAATACTTTATTAGGAAGAACTTTATTGCAGTGATGTATTGTTGGGTAAACTATATCACTTTAAACGGACAAAGTCAACCCCTATTTGACAAAAATTTTATCTGCATAATGAAGCTCCCGCAGGGGGAAAATGGAGCTGTAAAAAGCTGTTAAGAGGTGGTTGTTTTGCCATTGAAACGACTGGGGCGGCAGAGCGTGGTCTTTGCCGAGCCGCCGGTGATATTGGGGTATGCCAATGCAGTGGGCAAGAAAGAGGGAGAGGGGCCCCTGCGGGCCTGCTTTGACTATATCGCGCAGGATGATTCCTTCGGGCAGTCCTCCTGGGAGAAGGCGGAGCAGACCATGCAGAAGCAGGCTCTGACTCTGGGGCTGGACAAGTGCAGTCTTGCCCCCTCCGATCTGGATTTTCTCTTTGCCGGGGATCTGCTCAACCAGTGCATCGGCTCATCCTACGCCGCCCGGGGACAGGATGTCCCTTTCTTCGGGCTGTATGGGGCCTGCTCCACCATGGGGGAGGGGCTGATCCTCGCCGCCATGTCGCTGGACGGCGGGTTTGGGGAGTATGCCGCCGTCTGTGCCTCCTCCCACTTCTGCTCTGCCGAGCGGCAGTACCGCACTCCGCTGGAGTACGGCGGTCAGCGCACCCCTACCGCCCAGTGGACGGTGACAGGGGCCGGAGCGGTGGTTTTGGCGGCTCGGGGCGGGGGTGCGTGTGTCACCCACGCCACGGTGGGCAAGGTGGTGGATATGGGGATCAAGGATGCCAACAATATGGGGGCGGCCATGGCCCCCGCGGCAGCCGACACCATCCTCGCCCATCTGAAGGAAACGGAGCGCACCCCGAATTTTTACGATCTCATCGTCACCGGGGATCTGGGGGAAACGGGAAGCGCGCTGCTGTTGGAATTGCTGAAGGGGGAGGGGCTGAATCTGTCCAATCATGTCGACTGCGGCTGTCTGATCTTTGACCGGAAGGGGCAGGATGTCCACGCGGGAGGCTCGGGCTGCGGCTGCTGTGCCAGTGTGCTGACAGGCTATCTGCTTCCGGGACTGGCGGCAGGGAAGTGGAAAAA